>JBEPWP010000159.1:0-4858 GCA_041642355.1 Fodinibius sp.
GAAAAAGAGCTAAAAAATAAATGCCCGACATTTCCAAAATGTCGGGCATTTATAGATTCATTAATCTTAAATGTCATATCTATAACGGCAGATTATCGTGCTTTTTCTGTGGGATATTATCCACCTTATTTTCCGAAACTTCTAACGCACGAATCAATTTTTCTCGTGTTTCGCTCGGCAGAATAACGTTATCGATAAAACCGCGTTCGGCTGCCTTATATGGATGTGCAAACTCCTCTTTATAATAATCGATGAGTTCTTGTTCCTTGGCTTCGGGATCATCAGCCGCAGCAATTTCTTTACGAAAGATAATCTCGACGGCCCCTTTTGGTCCCATTACCGCAATCTCTGCTGTAGGCCAGGCTACATTATAATCAGCACGGATATGCTTGGAATTCATTACATCATACGCGCCACCGTACGCCTTACGGGTAATTACCGTCATCTTGGGTACCGTTGCCTCACAAAAAGCATAAAGCAGCTTAGCACCGTGTTTAATAATTCCACCCCACTCCTGATCCGTACCGGGCAGAAATCCTGGCACATCCTCAAATGTTACCAACGGAATATTAAATGCATCACAGAAGCGCACAAATCGAGCTCCTTTGAGTGAGGCATCAATATCAAGCACACCAGCCAATGATAACGGTTGGTTTGCAACAACACCCACGCTACGCCCGTCAATGCGTGCAAAGCCAACTACGATATTGGTAGCATAATGCTCGTGCACTTCCATGAACGAATCTTTATCAACAATGCCTTCGATAACATCCTTTATATCATAAGGTTTATTGGGACTATCTGGCACAATATCATCCAGCTTTTTGGCCTTGGCCGGATCGGGATCTTTAGATTCTTCACGAGGTGGTTTTTCTTCACAATTCTGAGGTACATATGTCAGAAGTTTGCGAAGCTCTTGCAGACAAATTGCATCATTCTCTTCGGTAAAGTGCGCCACACCCGACTTTGATCCGTGCGCACTAGCACCGCCTAGTTCTTCGGAAGTTACCTCTTCGTGCGTTACGGTTTTTACAACATTTGGGCCGGTAACAAACATATAGCTGGTATTTTTGACCATAAAAACAAAGTCGGTCAATGCAGGACTATAGACCGCGCCACCTGCACAAGGCCCCATCACTGCTGAAAACTGTGGCACCACTCCCGAAGCCATGCTGTTTCGGTAGAAGACCTCGGCATATCCACCCAGCGAGGAGACTCCCTCCTGAATACGAGCACCACCAGAATCATTGAGTCCAATAATCGGCACCCCATTTTTCATGGCCATATCCATGATCTTGCAAATCTTTTCGGCATGAGTTTCCGAAAGAGATCCACCAAAAACCGTAAAGTCCTGACTAAAAACATAAATAGGTCGGCCGTGAATTTTCCCAAAACCGGTAACGACTCCATCACCGTCGATTCTTTTATCTTCGAGCCCAAACTTGTGACTGCGATGTTTTACAAAAGGATCAATTTCCTCAAATGATCCTTTATCCAATAAAATATCAAGACGTTCACGTGCCGTCAGCTTTCCTTTGTCGTGCTGCTTTTGGATTCGCTTTTCACCGCCGCCCTTTTTCGCATCCTTCCGTTTCTGTTTTAGCCGCTCTACTTTTTTATCCGAAGCCATCTAATTTTCTTGTTTATTGCGATTTTGTTTCTCCAAAAAATAACTCTGCAGTCGATCGGTAAATTCTACCGCTGCTTCTGAGTACATATCAACCAAGTTGCGTTTAAAAATATCTTTTTCGATGTACTTACTTACATCACGCCAGCTATCGTAAGCTGCAATATCCTCAATTGCCTGAACAAAAGCATGATCGGAACCCCGAAAAATCTCCTCTACAAATAGCTCCTCATCATCCGACAGCATCTTGCTCAACTTTTTAATTTCTTCTTCAGATGCATCTTCCTGCGTCAAATCTATAATCGGCTCTTCAATAAAACCATCTTCATCAACCTCTTGCTCCTTCTCCGCTTCCTGCTCTTTTTTATACTCCTCAATTTCTTCTTCACTCATAAAACGCATCCAAATAGGCGTTTCTTCTTCTTTCTCAGATTTAGATGCAAATTCTACTTCTGTTTCCTCATTTTCCTCCTTGTCAGGCGTTTCATCACTGCTTTCTTCTGATATCGAGTCCTCCGGTTCTTCCTGTGTTATTCCTTCTGGTGATTTTTCATTGACATCATCGGAGTCACCATTTTCAATAACAGCCTCTTCTGAATTTTTTTTATCACCTTCTTCAGAAGCATCCGTAAACACAGCATTCAATGAATTGTCATCTTCATTATCCTTTGTTTCAGATTCATCAGTAATAAACGGCTGATCTTCAGACAGTGACTCTTGTCCTTCGTCATCTATGGTTTCTTGACCTGCATCATCCTCACTATCGTTATCCACTACCACGGTCTGAGGGTTAGCCTCCTCTTTTTCTTCTTTAGGATTTGGCTGATCCTCAAAAAGTGAGGATTGATCATCTTCATACCCATCGAAGTCCAGCAAGTCCGGAGATGAAAGGGTTTCGATAAACTCGGCCCGGCTGAGAACCTTATTCATCAAATCGAATTTTCGAGCAACCCTAGGCATATTTTTATCCTCAAAAAACAGTCGCAGCACATTGGTGTCGATCCCATCATCCTGCAGCTGAAAAAGCGGTTCCAGCAATTGTGCCCAATTTAGTGGAGAGTATCCGGAAGTTAACTTTTCATCGGCCTGTACAACAATAGCTGAGCAGCGTTTCTTACTCAGTGTATCAAGCTCCTTCTTTTGCACATATCGCGATAAAACCATAGCAAAGTGTCGATAAACTACCACTGCTTCTAACCGTTCGTGCAACTGCTCGACCGAAAGCTCATCCTTAGCTCCAAAAATTACCTCCGGCACATTTTTTCTTGGTTGCACCAGTATCTCAATAATATCCGAAACTGCCGTTTCAATAACTGCTTGCGCATAGCTGGCCGGCAGACGAGCCTCATCTTTAATTGCATTGATAAATTGCTGCCAAGCATCAAGCACGGCATCTGTACCAGTATTTGCCCAATCCGTTTTAGGGATGTTCATCGAATCAGAAAGATTACGCTTTAGCTCAACACTTATGCGGCGAACAATAAAAGTAGGAAAGTCCCAGGATCGGAGTTCATCAATCCTGTAATACTGATCGTTTTCGGGTAATCGATCGATTAATTTTTGTGTTATCTGCTGGATGGTTTGTCTCATAATTGTTGGGAAATATATTGTCTAACGAAAGGCAATACAACCTAAGAAGGGCTCAATATGTTAAATCCTGAGAATCTTTTGAAATATCCTTTCCGTTTAAATTTTAAAACAGATTTCAGGCAAAGTTTTCATTTAGGATTTGATGATCCCTTATTACCTTTGGCCTATGATTACGCTATCCGTTAAAAAGCTCAAAAAGTCGTTTGGTCCGAATATTGTTTTTTCGGATGTCTCCTTTGATCACCAGTCTACTGCCCTTGGTATTGCCGGATCAAACGGTTCTGGAAAATCAACCTTTCTAAAATGTCTCGGCAGACTCTTGGCTCCAACCTCGGGAGATATCGCTTGGGAAGATAACGGAACTGACATCAATAAGACAGCACTGAAACAGAAATTGGGATATGCCGCTCCCTATATCAACCTTTATAATGAGTTGAGTTGTCGTGAAAATCTGCAATTTATTTCAAAAATGCGGCATCAGACAGATTCTGTGCAAACAATTGACCTCTGGATTTCCAAGGTGGGGCTTAAACACGCTTTAGATCAACCATTTGGGAAACTATCCACTGGCCAGCAACAGCGGCTACGCCTAGCATCGGCCCTTTTTTATGATCCTGATATCCTGCTTTTGGATGAGCCGGGATCCAACCTTGATGAATCAGGACGGACGCTAATTAGTGAAATAGTCCAAGCATTCGATACCCCAGAAAAACTACTTATTATTGCATCCAACAATCCCGATGAATTAGATCTTTGCGATCGAATCTTTTCTATCGAAGAAGAATCTTTTATCAAATAGGATTAGTCCCACTGGCAAGTTTCTCCCTGGCAACATTCCTGCACATTAATTCCACAGTTTGCGCACTGCCCGTGTCCATGTACCCAAACCAATGGTGCCTCGGCACCGCAATACGTGCAGCGACGTCTTTCTTGAGAACTATCTTCTGTCGTTGATTGAATTGTTTTAATCATAACGCTTATTCCATCAACTCTTCGTACGCAACGCCCAGATTATCCGAAAGCGTCCAAAAATCAGCATATAAAAAATGATCAAACTCTTTGAGTGAATTCTTGTCCGTAATTTCATTTTTACTTAATCCCTGCTCAATACCTTGTTGGGCATAATCCAATACCGCAGTAAGATAATTCTCCATCACTGCAAGATCATCCCTCTTACCTGTTATTCCATACTCCGGATTGGCATGGCCAAAAATATAGATTGCATCAGAAGGATACTCTTCTGCCACGATTGATAATATTTTAACCCAGTTTTGTATAGAGCCACCCGACGGTCGATCGGTAAAGGGGTTCATCCTGTTAAATACCAAATCGCCCATATGTACAACATTGGCTTTCTCAAAGTAAACAACCGAGTCGCCGCCCGTGTGTCCAGGACCGTAGTGTTTGGCATGAATAGTTTCATCGCCCAGATCCATTTTCCATTGCTCGGAATACGTTATCTCGGGATAGGCCGTATTCCCTTCGTCCTCACTTTCTTTGTTCGCTTTCTCCATCAGCCTCGGCACGTTTTTATGTGCCACCATCTTCTCTGCCATCCCCTTGAAAATAGGGTTTCCACCGGTATGATCGCCATGATGATGGGTATTAATCAGCAGGTTTAGCGGCTGATCTGTTTTATCA
>JBEPWP010000160.1:0-4857 GCA_041642355.1 Fodinibius sp.
AGGTGATTTATTTTATACTATGTTTCATTTTCTTACGAAAAATCTCATAGTTTCACCTAATAGTCTATTTCATACTTAATAAAGTATTAAGCATACACGTTAATGATTTATGTAAAAGTTTAGCGTCAATGTTGACTTCTTTTACAGAAGTGGAGTTGATTTCACACAAACAGATAATCTTTGTTTGATGTGGTTGAGTTGTTTGGTTTCAACAAAGTAAGGGATAAGTCCTCTCCTTTTAAAGGTTTCGTTTTGACTATTTTTTTGCTTTTTTAAGTGTTGTTTTATTTAATTTAGACGGGGTATTTGTATATTTTATCACTGTACTGACATTAGATTTAGAAGGATTTTGGAAATTCTTTAATTTTTTTTGCACATCAAGTATTTATTTCGGATTTGAATTTTTTGTAGAAAGTATAAGGAGTCTTTTTTTCAAGGTCTCGCATGAATTTATAGATCATCGCTTGAAATTTATCGAGCTTCATCGAAATATCATCATATATTATTTGGCTTACGTAACCTACATCTTTTGCAACGCTCAATTGAACTGATAGTTCTTTTGCTGATCCGTATGAGTAGGTCAAAAACATCAAAAATTCTTTAGATGAATATCGTGTTGAGCCTTCAGCTATGTTTGAGGGGATGGATATTGCTCCTCGACGCATCTGGTTTGTCAGTACAGGTATCTCGTGATTTGGAAAATCTTTTGTTATGTCATATATATTTATAGCTATCTCATATCCTATCTTAAAAATCTCTAGGTTTTTGTATAGTCTCCCCATACCATCATTTCGTTTTTTTAAATTTATATGCCTTTCTAGGATAAATTATTATTATTTTCAGAACTTTCGTTCTTTTTTCACAACGATAGAATTCTTTTGTCAAAAATAGTGTTATTTTGAAAATCTTTTAGCAATTCCGAAGAATAATTGCTGCATTAACCTAAAATAACCTTCCATTATAGCTCTCGCTAACCTGAGTTTTCTTCAATATAAGTCATCATCCTAATCAATTAAATTCAATCAAAGCATATTATCTGTATCAGATTTGAATAGTAGAATAAAATAATGAAATGAAGTTATTGATTAATTAAAATTAATAAATATTTTCAACCATGAAATGTTTTGAGTAAACTCAAAAGCAATCATTATAGAATATAAAAAGAAAATACACATATTGAGAAAAATCTCAATAGTGTAACTTCAATCAAAAAATGTTTTTGAGTAAACTCAAAACCAATTTTGAAATGAAGTTATATGAGGAAAACCGCATATAGTCAGTATAATTTTTTTCAGTTTGAAAAACAAGGTAAAACCGTTGGGTGTCGCGCACTTACTATGTCGCATAAGCTTCATAATTACATGCCGACTCCATCAAACCGCTCTTTTAGCGATGGTTTATTTGTGTCTCTTTTCGAGTGAAGCTTCGTGCTTAGATGCTTTCAGCACTTATCCCTTAACGCGTAGCTGCTCGGCATACCGTTTTCGATAACCGATCCACCAGAGGCGTCGAGCCTTCGTTCCTCTCGTACTAGAAGACCCTTACTCTCAGACACAAAACATTTCTAGTAGATATTAAACAAACTGTCTCACAACGTTCTGAACCCAGCTCACGATCCCTTTTAATAGGTGAACACCCTCACCCTTGGCTGCTTCTGCACAACCAGGATAGGAAGAGCCGACATCGATGTAGCAAGCCGCGCCGTCGATATGAGCTCTCGGGCGCGACAACTCTGTTATCCCCGGAGTAACTTTTCAGTCATCTCAAACCCCCATTAAGGAGGTATTGAGGTTCGCTAGACCACACTTTCGTGTTTGGACTCGATATTAGTACGATTCCAATCAGGCTGGCTTTTGCTCTTGCACTCTACGATTGATTTCTGACCAATCTGAGCCAACCATTGGGCGCCATTGATATTATTTCAACGGCGTGCCACCCCAGCCAAACTGTCCACCAACCGATGTTTCTGATATGTGATCAGATAAGAGGCATAAACTATGAAAAATGGTGTTCCATTGATGTCTATTTACAAACTAGCGTCTGCAACATAACGACTCCCATTTACGCTGTATAACACAATTCATGTCTCAACGGCAGGCTACAGTAAAGTTTCACGGGGTCTTCACTTCCCACTAGAAATCACTGGCCTTTGCACCAGTAAAGAGAGTTCGGAGGTTTCTAACTAGGGACAGCGGGGATCTCGTTACGCCATTCATGCAGGCCGTCAATCAAACGGCAAGGCATTTCGCTACCTTAAGAGAGTTATAGTTACTCCCGCCGTTTACCAGCTCTTCATTCCGTTGAAACAGAACTTAAAGTACTGGCACTGGGCAGACGTCACCTCCTGTACACACCCTTACGGGCTAGCAAGAGGTTATGTTTTTGTTAAACAGTCGGACCCCCCGAGTCACTGCGCCCTGCTTTCGCACCTATACAGATACAAAAGCAGGGACCCCTTATACCGAAGATACGGGGCTAATATGCCGAATTCCCTTAGTTAGATTACACCTTCACGCTTTAGGTTTCTCACCTAGGGGCACCTGTGTTGGTTCTTGGTATAAATACTCAAGATCTTTTACAATTACCTTTTCATGGATTCCAGGCATCAACCAAATAAACCTTAAGGTCTACTATTCTGAACTTTAATCTTAGTCTCACCATTACAGTACTCGTAAGATTTATACTCATTAAAACGAATAAATTCGTCTTGGTCTAGCCCGAAATGTCGGAAATTGTACTTGCGTTGCCGCACATACTTGAGCAGTACAGGAATATTAACCTGTTGCCCTTTCCCACTTACTCCAGTTAGGAGTTTGGTTAGGATTAACTTACCCTTGACTGATTTGCATTGTCAAGGAACCCTTGCCCTTTCAGCGATGGTGATTCTCACACCACTATGATCCTACTACCACCAGGATTCTCATTTCAACGCGGTTCACATATCCTTTCAGACATGCTTTTGCCCACGCAAAACGCCTATCTATTGCTCATATTACTATGGCCTGTTGTATCGGTAACTAATTTAGCCCCGTCCATTTTCAGGGCCTATCATCTCGACAAGTAAGCTGTTACGCACTTATTATAGGATGGCTGCTTCTAAGCCAACCTCCTCGCTGTCTTTGACAATAGACACCTTTCACCCTTTAACACTTAATTAGTATTTAGGGACCTTAACAACAGTTTGGGTTGTTCCCCTCTCGGTTACCAAGCTTACCCCGGCAACCCGTCTCCCAGAGTCGACAGCGTTAAAGCATTCGGAGTTGGACAAGAGACCGAGCCGTTTCCAGCCCAAAGTCCCCAATCCGTAGCTCTACCACTTTAACTACCTCGTCTGAGGCTTGACTACGGCCAATTTTGATAGGAACCAGCTATCACCGTTCTCGATTGGCTTTTCACCCCTAGCCCCAGGTTACAAGAGCACTTGCTCGTAGCACCTCTTCAGGCCTCCACGGGGTCTTACCCCCACTTCACCTTACCCAGGGTTAGATCGAACGGCTTCGGGTCTGATTCAAGTAACTTATGGCACTTTCATACCACGTCCCTCGTGAACTGCGGACATTTGGTTTCCCTACGGATACTTGCGTATAACAATTATCCTTGCTACTCAAATTAACTCCCTGGCACGTTATTCAAAACGCACGGCACAACCCCGAAGGGCCGTACCCCACTATAATTATCAGGTTTCAGAGTCTTTTAACTCCCTGTTAAGGGTTCTTTTCAACTTTCCCTCACGGTACTGATGCGCTATCGGTCTTGAATTGTATTTAGGGTTGGAGGTTAATGTCCCCCGCATTCATGCATGATTTCCAACATACACTACTCTAGTTACCTGTACTATCCATTCTCTTACTACTACGGGACTATCACCCTCTATGGTAGACCATTCCAGGTCACTTCTTATTCAATACTGGACATAAAAACAGGACTAAACACCACATCTCCCATACATTGCTGCATGGGATTCAGTTTGCCCTACACTGCTTTCAGTCGCCCTTACTTACAGCATCTCAATTGATTTCTTTTCCTGCGGTTACTAAGACGTTTCAATTCACCGCGTTGGCCATCCTTACGGATTTGTTAGAGAAGTCTCATTCAGAAATCTTCGGTTCAAAGCGTACATACCGCTCGCCGAAGCATATCGTAGTTAGTCACGTCCTTCTTCGCCAATTCAAGCCTAGTCATCCACCTGATAACGTAAATTTTTTCATAAACTTAAAGTCTATGAAGATGTTTTCCAAACTTTTAAAATTATACTGACTATACACGGCCTCATAAATAGGATATTTGGGATATTTGAGAATTGCTCTTATGATCTGCTACACAAATCAAGCAACACAATGCGCGGTTGTCGGAAAAAAAACTTTGGGTGCGCACCTATCTCTGCCTTAGTCCATTACACTCGGGTAATGAACACGTTTGAATTTTTTATGAATATGATAAATTGATGAATATTGAATAAACACCATCTGTCTAACAGATGATACTTTATGATTATATTATATAGATTCTATATAACATTTTATGAATATTATTTTATAACATTTTATGAATATTATTTGCAATATCATAAATATATTGCTAATAGGATATTATTAAAAATGAAATAAGACTATTAGGTGAATTCCTTGTTTGCACTTTCGTCGTTTGTCTGTCTTTACAAGATTTGGTATATAGATATTGTAGTCGCTTTATTTGTTATTTCTATAATAAATATACACATTATACATCGTTGAGATATATAAAAAAAAAGGAGGTGATCCAGCCGCAGGTTCCCCTACGGCTACCTTGTGACGACTTAACCCATCTCACTTGGCTTAGATTCGAATCAATCAAAAAACTAACCCTCACCTAAACCAT
>JBEPWP010000161.1:0-4842 GCA_041642355.1 Fodinibius sp.
TCAAATACTCTTGCTGTGCCGATAGAAATCCTTGGTCAAGGCTCAGGTCATCCATCTGATTGTTTTCTACAATTACATATTTATAAGCATATATTCCCTGCTTGATGAGTGCTTGTGCCGTCCACATTTGCTCGCTTGTATCAAAGTTCATTTTATTAATCTCATTAATCATCCAATTGTTAAAATGGCCCACAACGTAAATATCTGCTGAAGACGAGATGTTCCTATCTGTTTGTAGCCTAAATTTCACTTGTGCATAGTTGCTATTGCGGTCATCTGCAGGATTTCCTTCCGTGATGGTCGTTAGGGATTGGTTTGAGTTCGTATCCAAGGAATGAACATCCCTGCGCAAAATAATTTTGGGCGGTGTAACACCTGGTTGATAATCCAGGATTTGTTGTTCATCGATCTCAAAATTTCTGAGATCTAGCTGCTTGAATTCGTAATTGCCAACAAAAGCATTATCACCTTCGATATATCCTCGCAGTTGACCAGGTGTAATGGTGTCTAATAATTGAACCTGTTTAGTTCGCCCCCAAAAACGATTCTGAACAAATGACATCCCTAAATCGAACTGAGGGTATTCTACAAAGTCGGGATAACTGTAGGTGCTAAAAAGTTGATCTAGCGGACGTCCGTCACTACGCTGAGCAAAAAGTCGCTCTACTTTCGTGTCGACCTGCCCGTTATCTTCGGTAACAAAAAATGGCATCGAAAATAAAAGGCTATTGTCATCAGTGGAGTACACGTTAATAAGATAGTTTCCGCTTACAGCAGGTTGTAGTTCATTATTTGGAAAAGAAAATTCCACATGATGGTAGGAGGGGCGTTGGCCAAAGCTTATTTTGGAAGATTGAATGGTAGTTTCAGAAAAGCTTTTGAGGTACGTATTTGGTCCAATTCCGCTTTTGTCCCAATTTTGATCATAGTGTTCAACAGTAACACGGTACTGCCGGTTTTGGGTGCCCATGTAATCAAAAGAGAGCTGAAGGGTTTGTCCCGAGTTGAGTGTAATAATGGGAGCTTGCTGCGGTTGCCCTGTTGGATGGAGTTGAATACTCTGTACATCATTCGGTGGGGCTTCTTGGGATGTAAGCGCCAAACTTCCTTCAAGATAACTTTTTGAGGAGACTTGTTGTTGCGACGAGCCAGAGGTTGCACATCCCGCAATAATATATGCCAGAAAAAGACAAGAAATAAAATTATTGTAAAAAAGTACCTTGGAATACAAAATGGGCGGGGCCTTCAAGTTTGATATTTGAATACGTGTTCGATTCTGGATCAAATGAAAAATGTATCGTCAATGTTCCTCCTTTGGTTTTCACCAAATATTGGAAAGAACTGGCATTATTGTCTTGCAGATGATGCCAAACAAGGGCAGAGGCGATAGCTCCAGTTCCGCAGGCAAGTGTTAAATCTTCTACTCCGCGCTCATATGTTTGGAGCTCAAGAGAAGTGGAATTTATGCCACAGATAAAATTTACGTTTGTACCTTTCGGCTCAAATTGGTCATGATATCGAAACCGTCGTCCCTGCCGAACAAGTTCTTTTTCGTTATTTAGGGCTTTTTTATCTACCGTTTTTACCGCGTGCTCGGTTCCCGTGTAGATGGTATATAATTTTTCATCGTCCACAATTTTTTCTTCGACTACAGCCTCCATAGGAAATGATATGACAACTGAATTTGGTCCCGAAATGTTGGCCTTATAAATATTATCATGGACGTTAAAAGCGTGATGGGAATCAAATCCCAGGGAATGGGCAAACAGGGCAATACATCGTGCTCCATTGCCACACATACCGGCGTCGCTCCCATCGGGATTGCGATAAAACATGGTATAGTCAACGTTGCTGAATTCCGGGGGTAATAACGCTAAAATGCCGTCGGATCCCACGCCAAATTTTCGATCACAAATGGCAGGAGCCAAAGAAATAAGTTCATCTTTTGTTAATCTTTCTTCCCGGTTATCAATAACAACAAAATCGTTGCCGGCAGCCTGCATTTTTGTAAACGATATGTTGTGGGCTTGGGTATTCATCATTCAGAGAATGCGGGTAAATGTTTCCAGGAATCTTCTTTGTTGATGACAGGATCATTGCCACGCATAAGACTCGAAAATCGAAGGGCCAGAGAGGTGAAAATAAGCTTTGCCTGTACGTTGCGGTAGACCATGGGTTTGCAGTTATTAACGTGTTCTATCATTTCCTCCAACCGGGCATCGGCCAGTGTTTCGCAAAATTTTTTGATGACCTCAAGCTGATCGGCATTGGTGATTAAATCTTTGTTTTCTGTGGATCGGTACACTAGCAAATCTCGTAGAAAAACTTCCATCACGTTTAAAATTGCAATTTGTCCCTCAAGATTCTCCTGGCTCTGCCAATCTTGGGCTGTTTCCGTAATATTAACGGCATCCTGAGAGTAAGAATACCGCAAATATTCGATAATAGCTTCGCGCGTACTTTTAAGCGTATCTACATCAAAAAAACGTGTCATCGCATAATTTCCGCCCGATACGCGTGCTAGATATCCCGCCTCATCTTCGTTTACACCATCTTTTTCAATAAGTGCTTGTTCAATTTCTTTTGTCTTTAAGGGCGATAGTTGAATGTGTTGGCAACGGGATATAATAGTGGGAAGCAGCGCTTCAGTATGATCTGTGGTTAGCAAAAATATCAGATCTTCGGCTGGTTCTTCGAGTAGCTTCAAAAAAGAGTTGGCGGCTTCCTTTTTCATGCTCTCGATGCCTGTCATAATAATTACCGTTTTTCGTCCCTCGTTGGGTTTATAATAGGCAGCAGGACGAATTTCTTCCCTGAAATAATCGATGGGATAAAAAGCTCGTTTATTTTTTGTGCTCTCTTCGTTTGTGAGTGAAGGACGCAGACTAAAATCTACAATTTCGTAGGGGTCTTCGCGTAGCAGCTCTAACCGTTCACGGAGCTCTTCGACCGAGACATTGGTAGGAACGGGTAAAAACACGTGTATATCGGGATGGGTAAACCAAGATGATTTTTTCGAAAATGCCTGATCCCCCAAATTTGTTAGATGATCAACGCCGTTAATAAGTTCGGCAAAGGCTAATGCAAAAGCAGTTTTACCTATACCGGGGGGACCGGAAAATAGGTAGGAGTGACTAATACGTCCCGAGTGTATGATGCGTTTTATCTGTTCGCGGGCAAAGTCTTGTCCCACCAAGCGACGATCCCCAAAATTAAAAGTAAGATCTTTGTAGTCGGTCATCATGTGTTATTCTTCAAAAATGTAATCAAAAAGTAAAATGCCAGCAGTAATGGTTACTCCGGCATATCCTACGAGCGCCCAAAAATCATTAAGATAGTTGTCGGTAAATCCATCGATTAAAGCAGCTTTAGTTGTTCGCACGAGAATTAGAATAAGCGGAAATAAAAGTGGAATACTGAGTACTGAAAAGATAGCCCCTTTTCGATCAGCCTGAGAAACGATGGCGCCAAGCATAGTTGCCACGCCAGATAAACCTGCGGTGCCGAAAAGTAATACCAAAACAAATGCAAAAAAGTCGGCAATAGGCATTCCCAGTAGAAAAATATAAAGTAAAAACGTAACGAGGTTGACGGTGAGGGTAAATAAAAAGTTGTAGCACAGCTTACCCACAAATACTTCGGAGGCATTGCTGTGAATGCGAAGAAGATCAAAGGTTTTACGGTCAGTTTCCATCACAAAAGAACGCGACAGACTTGATAGGGCGGCAAAAAGTATGACAATCCAGACGAGGGCACTTTTGGGGGTGGGGGCCAGCTGTTCAGCGTTAAGAGCAAAGAGAATGAGCAGCAGCGACGCTCCTACAAAGGTCAGTACGGTATTGATAGCATACCTCGACCGTAACTCTGTTTGTAAATCCTTGGCAAAAATTGCCGTTATTCCTTGTAAAAAATCCATCAGCAAAGTTTACAAAATTTGCTCCCAACATTTAAACCAAAATACGAAATATGAGTTCTCAAATTGGTCAATTAATTAAGTTGTAACAGATGAAAAACGATGAGTATATTTGACCTGCATATGAAATACAAAATCTAGATTTTTTCGCATGAATATTTTCAGCTTGTTAAATGAAGAAACGGTGTTCTCAAATCTAAATGCCAAAGATAAAGCTGAGATATTAAACAGGATGATATCTTCGTTAGAAAATAAGGTATCTAGCGACGAACTCGATGAAATAAGAGAGGCTGTTTTTGAGCGAGAGCGAATTATGTCTACGGGGGTTGGCAAAGGGTTGGCGATACCTCATGGAAAAGCATCGGGAATAGATCAGACTTATGCAGCTTTTGCTATTTTAGATGAACCGGTTGATTATGAAGCTATTGATGAGGAGCCGGTGAATATGGTTTTTCTTTTAGTTGGGCCACAGGCAAGTAATAACTTGCATATAAAAATGTTGAGCCGTATCTCACGATTGATGAACAATAGTGAATTTAGAGAACGGCTGCGAGATTGTTCTACTTCGGAAGAAATCATTGAAGCTTTTAAAAATGAAGAGCACGTTTCGCTAAATGGCTAATACTTGTAGAAAGCAATAAAGCTGAGATATATGTCTCAAAAAATATCCGTTTTTCTGGGTACCAGTATACTTTTCGCGCTACTGTTTTCCTTCGGTCAGGTACACGCGCAGCAGATTATTTTTTCGCCGGAAGTCGTTAATACTATTGAAAACAGCCGTGCTAATGATGCTTACTGGTCTGTTATTGTTCGAGATACTACGGGAAAGATTTTAGAGGGACATAATTTTGAGAAACTCGTACGTCCAGCATCAAACCTAAAACTCCTAACGTCTGCAGCAATTTTAGACGAGTTGGGACCCGATTATC
>JBEPWP010000162.1:0-4842 GCA_041642355.1 Fodinibius sp.
GTGCTAAGCTTTGAGTTGAAAGATGGTTTTGAAGCAGGTGTTGAGCTTATGGAAAATGTTGAACTATGCACGCTGGCCGTAAGCTTGGGCACAGCTGACACACTTATTCAGCATCCTGCATCGATGACGCATTCGGTGATGGATGAAGAGCTTCGCTTGCAAGCGGGTATTACCGATGGACTAGTTCGCTTGGCAGTAGGCATTGAAAAGATCGACGATATTATTGCCGATCTTAAGCAGGCATTGCCTGAGGCTGAACCGGCAGTGGTATAAAAAATAAATGCCCGGTACTATTAACGTACCGAGCATTTGTATCTAGACTTTAAAATTCATTACCAGCCGCCGCTGGCACCGCCACCGCCGGAGCCGAAACCACCGCCGCCACTGAATCCACCAAAACCACCGCCGGAAGAGCCGCCACCAAAGCCGCCTCCACCGCCAAGGAATATAAACCCACCGGGGCCGAGAGTACGCCGTTTACGTCCCTTACCACGACCTTTTCCACCCCCACGAGAAGAGGAGTAAAAGACGAAAAAGAGAAATAGTAAGAAAACAATAAAATCAGCGGTATTGCTTCCGTCGGATGATTGATCATCAGCTAATTCTCCTTCAAACTCACCGCTGGCAAGTTGAATGAGTGCGGAAGTGGCTCGATCTAATCCACCGTAATAATCAGACTTTTTAAAGCTGGGGGTTAAAATTTCTCGGACAATACGTCCGGCCATCACATCGGGGATAGCTCCCTCAAGTCCATAGCCAACTTCAATGCGCATTTTTCGTTCTTGCTGGGCGATAAGAATAAGTACCCCGTTATCCTTATTGTCTTCCCACATCTTCCATTCGTTAAATAAGCTGGTAGCAGCTTCTTCTATTGAAATCCCACCTAAATTATCAAGCGTGGCTACGGAAATGACGGTTGTGGTAGTATCGCGATAGTTGCGAAGTTTTTGTTCCAGCTGTTGACGTTCTCCGGAGGTGAGCATCTTGGCAAAATCATTGACATGCCCCACGGGTTCAGAGGGAAGATCTTGAGCCGAAATCAAACTGGGTAGTAAAAAGATTAGGACCAGAAAAGAAGTGATAACGATATTCTTGTTGATGGAAAACATAAATATTCGCTGAGATTAAATCTTAGTTTTTGTTATCGTGGAAGCTTATTTCATTGGAAAGCTCGTCGAGATCTCCTTTCTGGTGATAAGGGAATAGTTCCTCCAACTTGTGGCCAACCTTGTGGACGGCCTCTTCGATACCCTTTTCGTATTCTTCTTTCTTAAAATGATCAATCAAGATTTGCAGCACATCATTCCAAAAGCCGTCTTCAACCTCACGGTGAATGCCTTTTCCTGCATAGACGGCCGCTTTGTGATCTTCCGTGGCAATATAAATTAAAACACCGTTCTGTAGCTTCGTTTCGTCCATTCCTAAATCATGAAAAACGTGGCCTGCACGGTCTAAGGCATCACCCTCACAATGATGCTCAATATGTATCCGGATTTCACCGGATGTTTTTTGTTCGGCGGTGTTGATTGCATCTACAATTTGCTCTTCTTCGTGCTCGGTTAAAAACTGTCGTGCTGGCATGGTAATTAATTCCAATTAAGATTCTTGCGTAGGACTATTGGCCGAAATGGATACCGTCATAACGGTGTGGTTGGAACCGGCTTCTTTTGTTTCCTGAAAAACGCTATACAACCCTTTAAAAATATCGTGTAATTTTCCATCCAGTCGCGTTTCGTAATGGGTAGGTGTTATTTCTACGCCAAACGATTTCATATTTTCAATCTGTTCGTAGATGGTATCCATATAATCTCCACCGTCCATGGGATATAGTGCAAACTTTGCAGCGACGTCGAGAGACAGCTCCTTATTTTCGGTGTTATTCATGAGCTCATCACTTTCAGCCATGTAGGAATGTCCCTCAGAATCGCCGGGACACCCGATGGAATAGGTAGCATGGAACGCTAAGTGTTTACCGGATTGGGCAGTCTGGGCAAATACCGACTGGCTTACATCAAAAATATGTGCCATACGGCCACGGACAATAGTGCTCACTTTGTCAGGTTGCATCCATACTTTTGACGAATTTGTATTTTCAAGGGCATTGGTTATGAGTTCAATAAAATTATCGCTCATGGGATGAATTGAGAAACTGCATCCCGCCAGTGTTGTTTTATCTTCAGACATGACCCACAAATATTTTCGATTTACAATTAGCTAAATACAGTTAGTCGAAATTCACTTCCGGAACTTCCTCGGCTCCTTCATCAGCTTCGAAAAATGTTTTTTCACCAAATCCGAAAACACCGGCAAAAACATTATTTGGAAATCGCATTACCGTAGTGTTATAGCTTTTGACTGCTTCATTAAAACGTTGACGCTCTGTTGCAATCCGATTTTCCGTTCCTTCCAGTTGCGTTTGCAGATCCCGAAAATTCTGGTTGGCTTTTAATTCCGGATATTTTTCAACCGTTACCAGCATCCTGGATAGGGCTCCCGAGAGCTGTTGCTGCGCCTGTTGAAACTGCCGTACTTTTTGAGGATCGTTAAGATCGTCAGCCGAAACCTGTATAGACGTAGCCTGACTACGAGCCTCAATAACGTCGGTCAGTGTTTGCTGTTCAAAATCCGCTGCCCCTTTTACCGTGTTAACCAAGTTGGGAACTAAGTCTGCCCGTCGCTGGTACTGATTTTCAACTTGTGCCCATGATTGTTCAACATTCTGTTCCTGCTCAACAAGTGTATTATACTTGCTAATACCCATGAAAACCAACAAGGCAACAACAGCCAATCCAATAATCGTCTTAATATTCATAACGCAAAATTTTGTGTTAATAATTTAGAGCACAAATATACGAAAGCCTCGGTAAATTGATGCAGGCATTATGATTAAAAATAATTCGGGATTTCTAAAGAGGAGCAAACGATTAGATGGTATTCGTTTTTAAATGTTATCATACAAATCCCTATCTTTGAGCGAATCATTTTCAACCCACATTGCTATACTTTTGTCGTACAAGTTTATCTATTTTGATCTTGATGATACCCTGCTCGATCACCAATCGGCCGAAGCTTCCGGTCTGAAAGATGTTCATGCTCATTTTGATTTTTTTGAGGATACCTCTCCCAATCAACTTGTTAAGGTTTATCACCAGGTAAATAGTAGGCAATGGAGCTTGTACAGCCAGGCCAAAGTGAGTCGGGCCGAATTACAGCGCAACCGTTTTGAGTTAACCCTTAATGAACTTGGGCTGGATGAAAGTCGATACGAAGAGGTAGGCAATTTTTATATGCAGGCCTACCGTAATCACTGGCAGTGGCTTGATGGAGCACAGGAAGTCTATCAAACAATTGTTAAAGAATATCCTGTGGGAATTTTGACGAATGGATTTGCAGAAACACAGCGTAAAAAGTTTGAAGCTTTTGATCTGTATGATTCGGCCCAAACTACAGTTATTTCTGAAGAGGTAGGGGTTTTAAAACCGCATCCCGATGTATTTGAATATGCGACAGAGCAAGCAGGGGTTTCCAAAGACGAAATTCTCTATGTGGGAGACTCATTTAATTCTGATGTAAAAGGCGGAACCCAGTTTGGATGGAATGTAGCGTGGTATACGCAGAATGGGGAGCCTGAGAAGCATCAGAAAGCCGATTTTGTATTTAACGATTTCATGGATTTAAAAAACTTATTAACGATTTAAAGTTTAAGGTTGAGGGTTAGATTTCGATTTAGCCTTGAACCTTCAACTTTCCATCATTTAACAATAAGCCTAATGTCTGATAACACGATGAAGGAGCCGGAAGTAACACTCGAATTAGCTAAAGATCACGGATTGACCGAAGAGGAGTTTGAGATGATCAAGGATTATCTTGGTCGAACGCCAAACTTTACAGAGCTTGGGGTTTATTCGGTGATGTGGAGTGAGCACTGTTCGTACAAAAACTCCATCCTCGAAATTAAAAAGCTACCCAACGAAGGACCACAAATGCTGGTAGGGGCCGGAGAAGAAAATGCCGGCTTGGTAGATATTGGTGACGGCCTTGGTTGCGTATTTAAAGTGGAAAGTCACAACCACCCATCAGCTATTGAGCCTTATGAGGGTGCAGCTACTGGTGTGGGCGGCATTCATCGCGATATTTTTACTATGGGAGCACGCCCCGTGGCCAGCCTTAACTCCTTGCGCTTTGGCGATATGGATACCCCTCGCGTTCGGTTTCTGTTGGATGGAGTAGTCCGTGGTATTGCTGATTACGGCAACTCCTTTGGTGTACCGATGGTAGGGGGTGAAATCTATTTTGATGAGAAGTACGAAGGCAATCCGCTGGTCAATGCTATGAGTGTGGGTATCGTGAAAGAAGACCAGACCGCTTCGGCTATTGCAGAGGGAACCGGTAACCCGGTAATAATTGTCGGCTCAGATACAGGTCGTGATGGAATTCACGGGGCTACCTTTGCATCCGAAGAAATAAGTGAAGAAAGTGAGGACAAGCGTCCAAGTGTGCAAGTGGGCGATCCCTTTGCAGAGAAACTGCTACTTGAAGCGACGCTTGAGGTGATTAAGAATGGCGGTATTGTTGGTATTCAGGATATGGGTGCTGCAGGAATTAGTTGTTCTTCATCCGAAATGAGCGCCAAGGGAAATGCTGGAATGCGTTTGGATCTGGATAAAGTGCCAACTCGCGAAGAGGGAATGTCGGCTTATGAGATTTTACTTTCTGAAAGCCAAGAGCGTATGCTCGTGGTAGCAGAAAAAGGCCGTGAACAGGAGATTATCGATATTTATGAGAAGTGGGATCTCAACGCCGTTGTAATTGGAGAAGTAGTAGAAGGCGAAAATGTAACTT
>JBEPWP010000163.1:0-4830 GCA_041642355.1 Fodinibius sp.
CTAGCCGTAAATCATCTGGCTCCCTTTCTGCTCACCAATTTATTATGGGATGGTCTCCGGCTGGCAAATGATGCTCGTGTTATCAACGTTTCATCAGAAATCCACAAAATGGGTGCTAAAGTATTTGATTTGGATAACCTACAGCTAAGCAAAAACTATTCTGCGATGAATGCTTACGGCGTTTCCAAGCTTTGCAACATTATGTTTACCCACGAACTGGCAAAACGTACAACAGATAGTTCAATTACTACGTACAGTCTGCATCCGGGTGTAGTTGGAACACAGTTGGCCGAAGAAGCAGGAAGGACAATGAAATTATTTTACTGGTTGGGAAAACCCTTTATGCGATCACCAAAGTCGGGTGCCGAAACAACTATTTATCTTGCTACTTCTGATGATATAGAATCCATGAGTGGCCAGTATTTTAAGGACAAGAACCCAGCCAAACCCGCTACCATCGCCTATAACGATGATATTACGTCTCAGTTATGGGAAAGAAGTGCAATATTAACAGAATTAGCCTAACACAAAAAATCGCTTCATACGTATTTTCCGGGATCGCCAGATTAAATCCCCAACGGTATCCTCAGAAATTAACTCGTTTTCAGAATCCTCCTCCGAAACTTCGGTTGGCATTTCTTCTTTCGCCTCATCCAAATGAAGGTTGTCTAGAAAAAGCTTTAGTTGCTTGCGATTATAATGTGAATAACGGTTTTCCAAGGCCTGAATAATATCCGGCCAAATGTTGGGATGTGCAGACCATTCAATCCCCAAACCAATCGCATTTTCACGCGCATCTTCACCCAGACAGATATTCAACCGCTCATTAATATCAGAAGGTACTGGTTCGTGGCGCAATAGTTTAGGGCCTAGCCCTTTTTCGTTTGCACGCGGGAAAAAACTTTTCCACATCTGGTTTGTATAAGGATGATGATAATAAACCTCATACTTTTTACTGTCTTTCCGCAGCTGTTTCATTTCATTAATTAAGGCAACTTGCTTGTCGTGATCAATGATATACATAATTACTTATTTTTAATTAGGGTTTTATCCCCATGCCAAACGCTAATACTCTTTTGAGAATAGTTTCAAATTATACGTACAGTGTTTCTTTGTATTTGTTCCAATCCACAGTATTAAACTTTAGACCGGCGCCCAAATATCAGTGATACAACAAATAATACAATGAAAACATAAAATAAAATTTCAGCAATGCTTGCCGCTGTTCCAGCAATACCACCAAATCCCAAAAACGCTGCAATAATAGCTATAACTAAAAATGTAATACTCCACCGTAGCATTTATGTCCTCTCATTTCTGTTATGGTTGACCTACTCTCTAAAATCACCTTATAAAGATTTTATTACTTATATCTTTTTAGCAATAAATAGGATCTTTTGTTCCTTACAATAACTTTCACACTCTTACAATTGTTACTAATTGCTATCAACTGAAAAATACCTGATAATGTATCTTCATTGGATCTAATCACATCATTAATCACACTAATTATGACAAGGTTCCTGTATTCAATATCATCCTTTGGACCAATTGCGCTTCTCTTACTACTTGCGTCCACAATACAGGCCCAAGATCTTTTTGAACGCGGCAAGAAATTCTACGAAGAGCGTGGTGCCGTAGCAGATTCCTTCAAAGCAGATCCTACAAATATAAACCGGGCTATTGATTTTTTTGAAAGAGCGTTGGATCAGGAGGTAAAACCCGAAGTATCAGCAAGTTACCTGCTGAGGTCGTATTACTTTAAGGGGATGTATACCGGACTAAGTGAAGATCAACAAAAGGATGTTTATGACAAGGGACGCGATTTAGGGGAGAAAATGATGGATCGTTATCCCAAATCTGTTCCCATAAAATTTTGGTATGCAGCCAATATCGGGCGTTGGGCTGATGTCCACGGATTTATAAAAGCCGCAACTAACGGTATCTCCAAAAAACTAAGACGAGTTTGTGATGACATTATTGAACAAAATCCTGAATATCAAAGTGGCGGTGGATATCGTATTTTGGCGCAAGTGCATTTTTATTCCCCCAACATCCCCATTGTAATGGGATGGCCTTCAAAAGAAAAGGCCCTGGAACTTGTTCAAAAAGCGTTAGAAGCTGATCCTAGTCATCCTACAAATCGAATGTTTTATGCTAACATATTGCTCGAATTTGATCGGGATAGCGAGGCAAAAAAACAGCTGCATAAAATCAGTCGAATGACACTCCGCGATTCGCACATCGTCGAAGATCGATATGTGAAATATCGAAGTGAAAAATTACTCGAAGAACACTTTAATTAACGCAGTAGATTTAACACAAAGCCAATAAGCTCCCTGCTGAGCTGATCTTCTTTTATTCGCCCGTTAATCTGTCCGTTGGCAATAGTAACATCTCCGCTAAATGAAAAAGCGACTTGCTTATGCTCATCGCTTGGATCAGCGAGGGTGAAACTTAGCTGCTCCTGATCTCCTGTTATTTCATCTGTTTGGTCCAGAGACATTGAAAAATCGAGAATTGGATCTTTGAAACCACCGCCGGTATCAATAGCCGAAAACTCCAGATCAATATTATCACTTGGGCCAAGGTCTATAGCTTGTCCATCACATTTAAATGACGTTACTTCTGCCGAAGTTTGAATTTTCATTTTAGTGCTTTCTTGTATTACTTAATTTGCGTTCAATAATAGGTAAGCCGATAGTCTTTTAGAAATTATATGGATAAAAAAGAATGTCCCGGTTGTGCAGTTGAGGTTGATTCTGATGCGGAAGTCTGTCCCATTTGCGGATATGAATTTCCAAGCCAACCACTAAGTTTCAAAATTGCCGCCTGGGTAATGATCATTTTACTGCTGCTATTCTGGGTAGTGCTATAAGCTCATTGCTGATTAAAAATCCATAATATCCTCATTTAATCCATACAAATACCTTCTTTTATCATCAGGATCTTTAACTCTTGTAATGATATCTACCTCAATCGCAAAATGGGTTCTGAATTTTTTATTAATGGAATTAATGGTATCGTTCCTCAGCTTTCGACAATAGTCATAATTATCAATATCCGGCCAGACTGCCTCATCAATTTTCATCGATTCAAGGAATCCCCGATTATCGAACAGGTATTCTAACAATAACTTTTCATCTGACTTTAACCACTGTATTTGCTTGATTTCCTCCTCAGTAAATACATTCTCTCCTTTTTGAAGCTCATCTTTTTGTTTAGTGCGATATTTTAAATAAAAAGTTGCCATTAATCCGGTAAGCAAGATTAATATTAGACCATATATCCAGTTATTATGTTCTTTTGACGAGACAAATTGTAATTCAGATACAAGAGAATCCTCGCTAATCCTAATAACTTCAATAGGATATTCAACTCGGTTCGTGATCTTCTTTATCCCTACTATGATCAAATTCCCCGAGTTAGTATTAAACAGAAAATTAGTGGGTATTATCTGATTGGATTCAATAGCAGGCAATAAAATAGATTTTCCAATCTGTCCCGATGCTACATCAATCGGTATTACAAATACTAAACCATCAGAAGTATTTTCAGTGCTAGTTGGAATATACCAAAGGTTACTTTGATTGCTATAGGCCGAGCTACTTATTCCATTTACCCGACTGATATGTCGGATAGAGGTAGGATCATAAAATTGGTAACTCTGATCAAGGTCAGCAATTTTATTCCATGAATTTTCGGAAAAAGAAAAACTCCATATATCATTTATGACATGACTGGAAGTATATTGGTCATCAGCTCGCTGCTCTTGGCTGGGTATTTTACCACCATAAATAAAAAACTCATCGAGTGATGAAGAGTAAGCTCCCGCATGGGGAACACGAGCACTTGGTACCAAAGATTCCGGATTCACATTTTGCACGCTCCACTCCTGCAGATTTCGGTCATAATAAGTAATATAATTCTTCCAAATCCAGTAGCCGTATCCCCCGAAAGCATAAATATTCCCTTCTCTAATAAAGGGCTGATGCTTGAACTGATTTTTATGGATATGAGATCGATCAATTCTTTCGACGCTAAAGGATTTGGGCTTTACCTCACTAACGCGTCCTACGCCCCGATCCCAAAAATCCAATATTCCCTTTTCGATGTTGTAAGCAAATTCAAACTCATCCAAATCATCTGGCAACCCTTCCAAATCTGATAAAAATTGCCACTGTTCTGTATCTAAATTGTATTGCCACAATCCGTCATTGAGAATGATTAGTAATCGGTTATTCTTCGTATCAACATCAGCATAAATAAATTCTCCGTAAATAAATTGAGGGGCTTCTCCTGATATTACTCCCTGGGCATCCGCTTGTTGGCCAAACACAGTTCCTGCACACAGAAATAGTATTGTGATAGCAGACAAACAGGTTAATTCGATACGTTTTTTTATGAACCAGTTCATAAAAATCTTCGACAAGAACATCTTTTTATCCTATTGTTAAACGCTTCATCAAGGGAGAGGCTACTTGCGCTGTGAAATACATCATCTGCTAAGCATACCTCTGTTTTGGGTTTCATGCAAATGGAACTCTTCAGTTTTACTTTGCAGATGTTTTTTTCATTGCTGTTAAAACAAAATAGACTATCTAAATAAAAATTTAGGTTTTAGGAGTGGCTAATCTTAAGCCCTGTCTGATATTACATCAGTCAGGGCTTTTTTATAACAATGCGATAACAATTGCTGCGCTTATCGCTACATAGTAAACAGAACGGCACTTTTCAGAAATAAAAAAGGCCCTTCAATAGCCATATTTAGCTACTAAAGAGCCCTAAAAGTCGGGACGACTGGATTTGAACCAGCGACCCCTCGACCCC
>JBEPWP010000164.1:0-4830 GCA_041642355.1 Fodinibius sp.
TAATGCATATATTTTGCCGGACTCCGTTGTGTGCTGGATGAGTTTTTTAAAAATATTGTTTGCTGCCTGTTGGGCAGCGGTATTTGAGGGGTCATTTTTATATTTACTGTAGATAAAACTCGCGATTTCTTCTTTGGTTGTGTTAGCAACTGTTGAATCATCTGCAAGAACGGCAAGCGTAGCTTCAGCACTATCCCAGTTAGTTTCTGATATAAAGATTTCAGCGAGCATGATCCGAGATTTTGGATCATTGTTATTAATCTGCAATGCATTTTTAATAACATTGCGGGCTTCATCCGGTTTGTTGAGGTCTAAGTAATAGTTGCTTAACAGATGAAGAGTGGAAAGGTTGCCAGGTTCCATCGCTCGAATTTTTTCCAGTTCAACGATCGCCGAATCTTTCATATTCAGCTTATTAAAATTTTTAAGCTTCTCAAGCCGAATGGAAGACATTTCCCCTTTTAGCTGGAGTAATTTGTTATAAATAGTGTTCGATTGTTTTAATTTTCCCAGATCGGTATATATTTGGGCAAGATCGTATAGAATATCAACATCATTGGGATGATGTATTAGAGCATTATTTAATTCACTGGCCGCCGCTTCCTTTTCACCCGAAATCTTGTGGATTTCTACAAGTTGTAGGTGATACCACTTGTTTTGGGGATCCAGATTCCGTGCCTGTTTACTGTAATATTCAGCATTTTCAAGATCATTTATCTGCAGGTAGGCATCGGCCAGCGCGTAGTTAATTCCAGGATGCTCGGGTAACTTTACGTAGGCTTTATTGAGCAGACTGATCGCTTTTCTATAATCATTGTTTTCAAAAGCAGCTAATCCATCAATATAGGCCGTTTGGGCAGCGATATATTCTTTTTCTGCTATTGTTTGATTTTGGGCCCACGCTGTAGATCCGGCAATAAAAAGCATAGCTATGAAAAGATATGCTGATACGCCTCTTTTATATAATAGAATAGTATTCATAAGAACCAACGATTATCTATCCAATAGTATAACAATTTACGACCGGGAATAATGAAACTCTTTTAGGCAATGGTTTTGCGCCAGCCATTCAGTCGTTTAAAGGCATGCTCCATGCGCGATCCATACCAACTAAACCACTCTCCCTCAACCAGTAGTACGCGGGCAGCGGGACATGCTTCCTCGATTTGGGGCAAGTGTTTTTCTTTAAAGGGATAGGGTTCGCTGCTCAATAACACAAGGTCGGGATTTTGTTTCTTGAGATCTTCCAATGTTATTTTGGGATATCGTTTTTTATTTGCAAACACGTTGGGCAATTTCCAATGACCCATAATGTCGTGGATGTAGGTGTCACGGCCTACCGTCATCCACGGATCTTTCCAAATGAGATAGGCTGTATTTAGTTTGGAAACCTGTGGCCGGTCTTCTAGCGCCTCTTGAATATTACTGATCAGTTTTTCTGCTTTTTCTGCCGTATCAAATCTTTTGCCCAGTTCGTGGATGGTAATCAGCGCATCCTCAATGGTAGTAATTTCGGTGACGTTTACCTCAAACTCTTCCTGCAGGGCTTCAATATCTTCAGGGCGGTTTTCCTCTTTATTGGCAATTATATAATCGGGATTAAGTTCCCGTATTTTGCCTAATCCAGGATTTTTCGTACCTCCAATAATCTCAATATTTTCCACTTTTTCTTTGGGATGCACGCAAAATCGGGTCCGTCCTACAAGGCGTTCTTGCAAACCCAGATCAATAACTAATTCTGTAAGACTAGGAACAAGACTAATGATGCGTTTTGGTGAAGTAGGCATGTACAAGAAATTATTTGAAATTTACTGATACCAAAAAGTTATACGAAGAAGACATAAAGATACACTAAGATATCAACAATACAGACAAGCTATTTGATCTACACTAAAATCAAAATTGCCGGACAATGCTCTCTACCTGTCGGGCATAGTTTCCTCCAAATAAATTAGTGTGTACCAGTAAGGGATATATATTGTAGATATCCTTTCGTTTTAAAAATCCAGATTTTAAAGGGTAGGCCTCTTCGTAAGCGTGGTAAAAATTGCTTGGGAATCCCCCGAAAAGATGAGTAAAAGCCAGCTCCATTTCTCTATGACCATAATAAACGGCAGGATCATAAATAGTTGCCTTACCCTCTTGGTCAAAAAAGTAGTTACCGCTCCAGAGATCGCCATGCAGCAGGCTGGGTGGTTCCTCAGGAAAAATATCGGGTAATTCTTTATACATGGCTTCAAATTTAGCAACCGTATCCGCCCCTAACTTGTCGCTCTTGGTCGCCATTTTAAGCTGGGGCTCCATCCGCTCTTGGATAAAGAAATCCAACCAATTGTCGTGCTGAGTGTTGAATTGTGGGAGGCGCCCGATAAAATTGTCGTGATCAAGACCGTAGCTTGTATTATGATGTTGATGCAGCTTTGCCAATGATCGACCAAAGTCACTAGCCGAATTTGGTTTGGAATGTCCTTCCTCAACAAACTCTTGGAGTAAAAACCCTGTTCCGTCTCCTGTTTCTCCAGTTGTTAGAACAGATGGAATCCGCAGTGACGTGTCTGCAGATTCAAGCAATGTAAGGCCCTTTTCTTCGACCACAAACATGTAGGAATTGGCCGAAGTATTCCATTTTAAAAAGCAGAATGTACCATCAGCCAAAGCAACTTTGGCAGCCTGATTGATGCTACCCCCAGAAACACGATGGACAGAAGATATGGAATAATCTACAGCTTGCTGAATTTCCTGTTCTACTAATTTCGGAATCATTATTGAACGTGTGTTTCAAGTTCATCGAGCAAGTTTTCACAACTTCGCTTTACAATCTGGAATACATTTTCGAACCCTTCAGGTCCACCGTAATAGGGATCAGGAACTTCGCCATCACCGGGGTTAGGATCAAAATCGCGCATGCGAGCTATTTTATGCTCATGGTTGCCATTGGCTATGTGGCGGATATTATTCAAGTTTTCATTATCCATCGCCAAGATCAGGTCGTAATAGTCCAAATCAGAAGCATCAAATTGACGTGCTTTGGAATGCAGTGTAATGCCATGTTTCTGTGCCGTTCGCTGGCTTTTACTGTTTGGCGATTCTCCTATGTGGTAGGCAGAGGTGCCAGCTGAATCAACTTCAAAATAATTTTCAAGGTCGCGTTTGTTAATTAGATGTTGGAATATGCCCTCAGCGGTTGGGCTCCGGCAAATATTGCCAAGACATACAAAACAGATTTTATAGTGGTTCTCTCTGGTTATGGGGTTATTGACGGATAGATCCATGGAACTAAAAAAGTTGGTTTAATATCGGTTTTAAAGATTTTTGTTCGTAAAATAAAGGCTAAATACAATAATGTATAGCATAAAGATATACGAAAAATCTAATTTGCAAATTGTTGATGCAATGCTTTTTATTGCTCGCTTACAATGTAAAATCCATCTCAGAATGTGAATTGATGACCTAAGACTTGTATCTTTGGGGGTCAATTATTTTGAGTAAATTATTTTGAAAACTTAAGCTACTGTAAGGTATAGAAAAGCCTTATATTGACAGCTTTGCAAAAGCCAATAGAGTAGGTACAACGGCCTTTATGAGTAAACAATTTGACGAAGTAAAAAGATTAAATTTTTCAAAACTTGAAGTTGAAACCCTCAAGTGGTGGAAGGATAACGATATTTTTGAGAAAAGTGTGTCTACCCGAGAAGAAGGGATTCCCTTTACTTTTTATGAGGGACCTCCCACGGCCAACGGCAAGCCGGGCATTCACCATGTGCTGGCACGTACGGTTAAGGATATGTTCTGCCGTTATAAGACTTTGAAGGGATTTCGTGTTGATCGTAAGGCCGGCTGGGATACTCATGGGCTTCCTGTAGAAATTGAAGTGGAGAAAGAGCTCGATCTGGAAGGGCGTGAGCAAGTCGAAGAGTATGGTGTAGCAGAATATAACGAAAAGTGCCGTACAAGCGTCCTCAAATACAAAGATCTATGGGATAAGCTGACAAACCGTATGGCTTATTGGGTAGATCTGGACGACCCGTATATCACCTTTGATAATGACTATATTGAATCGGTTTGGTGGGCATTTAAGACGCTGCACGAGAAAGGGTTGGTTTACAAGGGCTATAAAATTCAATGGTATTCGCCCGGTAGCGGTACGGTGTTGTCATCTCATGAAGTTGCTCAGGGTTATGAAGAAGTTCAAGATCCTTCGATTTTTGTGAAGTTCAAGGTTGAAATGGCTGATGATGTTTACTTCTTGGCTTGGACTACTACACCTTGGACGATTGTTTCGAATATGGGGCTGGCTGTTAATCCTGAGTTGGAATACGCCAAGATCAAGCTTTCCGAAGGCGATCGCACGGAGTTTTATATTATGGCCAAGGATTGTATTGATGAGGTGATTGATCACGACTACGAAATTGTAGATGAGTATAAAGGCGAAGAGTTGGTTGGGTGGACCTATAGCCCGGTTTTTGATTACGCCTTGGAAGAGTTTGATAAAGAAGAAGCATGGCGTGTTGTTCCAGCGGACTACGTGACGACAGAAGAGGGAACTGGGGTCGTCCATATTGCACCTGCTTTTGGTGCTGATGACTATGAGACAGGTCAAAAGAATGATATCCCATTGTTTAATCCTATCGATAAAGATGGGCGATTTACGAATCAGGTTCCTGATTTTGAGGGAGAATGGTTTAAGGATGCGGACAAGGGAATATCGCGTGCTATTAAGGATAAACATTTGATGTACAAGCATGAGACCTATCTGCACAACTACCCGCACGACTGGCGCAAAGGCACGCCGTTGATGTCGTATCCCGTAGAGTCTTGGTTCATTCGTAC
>JBEPWP010000165.1:0-4830 GCA_041642355.1 Fodinibius sp.
CAGTCCATAACCTTGTTGATCAGCCATAAAATAGTATCCTCAATTTCTTTGAATTCAATAGATTTCTGTCGGAAGATAATAAAAGAATCATAAAAACTGTCATTACACATTTTACCCAAACACTTATCAATATTTCTAACAAATAATTCTGTTGATAACACAGAAAATTGTCCTTATTTTGCGGGACTCTTATTCCCATGCCGTATTGGGACTAAGTGAATAAGTTTTTTTAAAACTCAGATTACAACAAACAAATGTTTCAAGATCTCTCATCAAAATTAGATAGCGCCTTTCAGAAGCTGAAAGGAGAAGCTAAGATCACCGATGTCAACATTGCGGAGACGGTGAGAGAAATACGTCGTGCCCTGCTCGATGCCGATGTGAACTATGAGGTTGCCAAAGAGTTCACGAACAAGGTGAAAGAGCGCGCGATGGGAGAAGATGTGCTTACGGCCGTCAACCCCGGTCAGCAGTTTACCAAAATTGTACACGATGAGCTGACTGATATTTTGGGCCAAGAGCGTGTAGACATCTCTGTTGCCCATACACCGCCTACGGTCATTTTGATTGCTGGCCTGCAAGGTTCGGGAAAAACAACCTTCAGCGCGAAGTTGGCTCGCTATTTGAAACAGGAAAACAACCGCAATCCTATTTTAGCAGCAGCCGACGTTTATCGTCCGGCGGCTATCAATCAGCTCAAAACGCTGGCTGACTCTATTGATGTGCCGGTCTACTCTATTAATCAGAAAGATGCCGTGCGTGTGGCTAAAGAAGCCGTAAATATGGCTAAAAGCCTAGCGCTTGATACCGTTATTATTGATACGGCCGGGCGCATGCACGTGGACGAAGAGATGATGAACGAGGTAGCTGAAATAAAAGAGGCTGTCGAACCTGATGAAACATTATTCATCGTTGATTCCATGACAGGACAGGATGCGGTAAATACGGCCAAAGAATTTAACGAAACCATCAACTATGATGGTGTTGTACTTACCAAGCTTGACGGTGATACCCGCGGCGGGGCGGCCCTTTCAATTAAGAAGGTGGTCCAAAAACCGATCAAGTTTGTAAGCACCGGCGAAAAGCTGGATGCTCTTTCTCCATTCTATCCCGAGCGGATGTCGAAGCGTATTCTCGGCATGGGTGATGTAGTATCACTCGTGGAGAAAGCTCAAAAAGAATTTGATGAAGAAGAAGCACAAAAGCTACAGAAAAAGATTAAGTCGGATGAGTTTGATCTCGACGACTTTTATCAGCAGCTGCAGCAAGTGAAAGGCATGGGCAACATCCAAGATCTCGTTGGGATGATACCCGGCGCTGGAAAAGCCCTGCAGGAAGCAGATACAGAAATTGATGAAGACTCCTTCAAGCCTATTGAAGCAATCATTTGCTCGATGACTCCGGAAGAGAAACACAATCCGGACATCTTGAATGCCACACGAAAACGGCGTATTGCCAAAGGTTCCGGAACACGCGTTTCGGATATCAACGATTTGCTAAAACAATTTGAGCAGATGAAGAAGATGATGAAGTCGTTCTCGGGCATGGGCAAGATGGGCAAATTGATGCAAGGAATGAAGGGAATGAAAGGAAATTTACCATTTGGTTAACACCATTGATGCTTACTGTTTAGCCCAGTCAGCATCATTTATTTATAAATATTGCGCAAGATTCCGACAATATCCTCTATACAAAATCAACGCAAATTTAAAACTAAGGAAATAATCCATTGTTAAGAATAAGATTACAACGTAGAGGTCGAAAAAAGCGACCCATCCATCACATTGTTGTTGCGGATAACCGCAAACCCAGAGATGGACGTATTATTGAAGATTTAGGTCGTTTTGATAACGTAACTCCCAACAATCAGCTTACACTTGATCGGGAACGTGCATTGCACTGGTTAAAGCAAGGTGCTCAACCAACCGATACCGTACGTTCTATTTTTAAGAACCAAGGTATCATGTATGAAATGCACCTGATCCGTTGGGGCAAGTCGGAAGAAGAAATTGAAGAAGCTCTTACAGAATGGCGTGAACGTCGTGAGGAGAAGGAAGAAGAAGTTCCTACACGAAAAGAACGTCAACAAGCACTCTTGGAAGCCGAAGAAAAGGAATTCCAGAAACAGCTTAAGAAGAAAGCTGAAGAGGCTGCCAAAGAAAAAGCCAAGCAGGAAGCTCTTGCATCTGACGATGAGGAAGAAGAGAATGATGAGGAAGCTACTGCAGAGGCAGATGAAGCTGAAACAACTGAAGAAGATGACCAGCAAGAAGCCGAAGCAGAAGATGAATCAGCAGAAGATGAAGTAGAGGAAACTGCTGACGAAGGAACAGAAGAAGTCGAAGCTCAGGATGAAGAAGCTGAACAAGATGATTCTGAAGAGGAGACCGAAGCCCAGGAAGAAGATGATGAAACTGAGGAAGAGGTTGAAGAAGAGGAAGACGAAGATACCGAAGACACTGCTGATACGGATAAAGACGAGTCAGAAGCAGATGGTCAAGTATCTACCGATATGCTAGCAAAAGAAGCTATTGATCATATCGAGAATACTCCTCTGGATGAGCTTGAAGGCTTTGTTCCTGAAGACGAAGATCGGGTAACCGTTCAGCGTGCTTTGGATGACAAAAAAGAAAATAGTTAATCACAGCCTGATATTTTCAGGTCAATGCTGGAACCAATTGAAAACCAGTATAAAAAGATCGGGTACATTTCTCGATCACACGGCGTACAGGGAGAAGTATTAATCATTCCCGATATTTACGCGCCAACACTTTTTGATGTTCTTGATCTGGTCCGTATTGAAACGACCAGAGGGGATTTAGTCCCTGCTCGAATAGAGTCGGTTCGGGTACAAGAAAAAAATAACCGACTTTCGTTCTTTGTAAAATTTGAACACATAGCTGATCGCACGCAGGCCGAGGAACTTAAAAACCGCTCGGTATTTACCGATCGCGATGTGGTAGAATCTCTGTTGGATTCGGATAACTTGCCGCTCGATTTGACCTCTTTCAGCATATATACTGACGGGGAATCGATAGGCACAGTAGATGCAATGCTGGAAAACCCGGCACATCCGATACTTCAAGTAACCACCGATGATCAAGAGCAATTGCTCATCCCAGTTGTGGATGAATATATTGCCGGTATCGATGAAGAAACACGAAAAATCCAATGCAAAAATCTGAAACGACTAAAAAGTATATAGATGATACGCATTGACATCATATCGGCGGTACCACAACTCTTGGAGAGTCCATTAAGTCACAGCATTGTGGGTAATGCGCAGGATGATGGATTCGTTGAAATCCATACGCACGATCTGCACGATTATACGGAGGACAAGCACAACAAGGTGGATGATTACCCGTATGGCGGTGGTGCCGGCATGGTGTTAACACCACAGCCGATTTTTTCGTGTATCGAGCACCTAAAAAGTCAACGCGATTACGATGAGATAATATTTACGGCCCCTAACGGTAAGCCGTTTAAACAGGACGACGCCAACAGGCTGTCCACGGAAAAAAATCTCATCTTTTTATGCGGACATTATAAAGGTGTCGATCAGCGTGTGATAGATTCATTGATCACCAAAACGTACAGTATTGGCGACTATGTACTTTCGGGCGGCGAACTGCCTGCTCTTGTGATGGTTGATTCCATCGTTAGGGTTTTGCCCGGTGTACTAGGCGACTCCGAAAGTGCTTTAACGGATTCCTTCCAAAATGAAAATTTGCTAGAAGGACCCGTTTATACGCGTCCCGCTGATTTTAGGGGAGTAAAAGTACCACAAGTGCTACGATCAGGTGATCATCAAAAAGTGAAGGAATGGCGACACCAACAGTCGCTTAAGCGTACAAAAAATGTACGTCCAGATATTTTTAAGAAATTTCGAAACGAACAGCAGTAGATAACATTATGGATAAGTTAAAATTAGCAGAACAAACTTTAATTGACGATGAGTATCCCGAGTTTAAAACCGGTGATACCGTTGTTGTACACTATCGCGTTCGCGAAGGCGACAAAGAACGAATCCAGAAGTTTGAAGGACTCGTAATATCCCGTCGCGGAACTGGCGCCAACCAAACATTTATGGTACGCAAAGTTTCCGCAGGTAATATTGGGGTTGAGCGTATTTTTCCGCTTTACTCTCCCTTTGTTGCTAGGATTGAGCTGAAGAAACAGGGCGATATTAAACGCTCTAAGCTCTATTATCTTCGTGATCGACAAGGAAAAGCAGCACGGATCAAAGAAAAAGATCAGAACCAAGATACGGTTCGTGAGTTGAATCGTAAGGCAGAAGAAAAAGCTGCCGCCAAAGAGGCACAAAACGCTGACGAAGAAGAGTAATCTCTTTTATCATTGCGTTGATTTTAGCGTTCTGACCTGTCGATAGACAATTAAAATTTTAAAGCCATTCTATCCTAATATTTTGGATGGAATGGCTTTTATAATTTTATACCCACTCGTAAATGATCTGACTAAATCATCCTACCAAAATTTATCTCTTCTCTGATTCATACACCGTCATGGGTGGAATATTACGCCATTCCCAAGAGGTTTTTACGTTGCCAAAGGTTTCCTGAAGTGGGTCTTCAAGATGTCCTGATGTCTGGTAGGCCAAGAATTCCCCGCCATCACGCAGTAGCTCATAACTCTGATCGAGAATAGACGATTTGGCTTCTGTATCCAAAAAAGAAAAGGGAATACCAGATATTATAAAATCGACTTCACCAATGATTTCGGTGGGCAGCAGATCAGTTACATACTCTACGCTTTGATCGTAGAAATGAGCTCGAGAGTCCTCAATTTGCTGAAGTTTATCAAACAGAA
>JBEPWP010000166.1:0-4806 GCA_041642355.1 Fodinibius sp.
TACAGGGCGCTTGTAAAAGTCACGTAAAGGCAAGGAACGATCCATGTATACAATCGGTCAGCTTTCAAAAACCACAGGTTGTGCAGTTGAAACCATGCGGTATTACGAAAAAATCGGCATCATCAACGAACCTCACCGCTCTTCAGGTGGACATCGGCTGTACAGTAAGCAGCAGGAAAAAGAGCTTGCCGAAGCAACAAAATTACAGAACGAAAAATTAGAAGAAACACTGAAAGAAAGGGAAACTGAAATTGCTGAATTAAAAAAACTGCAGGAAGAAAAAATTGCAGAAGCAACACGAATACAGACTGAAAAAATTGCTGAGGTTAGATCACTTCAGGAAGAAAAAAATTCTGAAGTTAAAGGCCTTCAGAATGAAGTTGTAACCCTTAGAAAAAAACTGACGGATGTGCAGGTCACTCACGAAAAAGCTATCAAAACTCGTGACAAGGAAATTACTGAACTTAAAACTTCAGTAACAAAACTCAGTAAAGTAAGCACCGACTTTGATACGCTTCGTAAACGGGTGGACAATTTAACCCGAAGAGGTTAATCAATTATACATACAATGTAACTCTCAGTATTTGAAACGATTGCATTGATGAATAAGGTAAATATAATACATGATCAGGATTTGAAAAAATGGTTTTGGTTCTGTATCTTTTCCTACCGCTTTAGAAAGGGAGTACCCTAATGCAGAGTAAGAATGGGGTTGGCAATATGTATTTCCTGCTAACCAGGATATCAACTGATCCAGGATCGGGAACACAAAGTATGTATCACATATATGATACGGTCATTCAAAAGACGGTTAAATGTAGACAGGCAATAAGGTTTGCAGGATTAGTAAAATACGCGAGTTGTCATACTTTCAGGCATTCTTTTGCAACTCAGCTGCTTGAGGCTGGTTATGATATAAGGACAATACATAAACTATTGGGATATAAAATTTGGAAACAACAATGAGTTATACACATGTAATTGAGCCGGCTAGTAAAGGTATAAAAAGCCCTGTTGATTTTAGTTTAGGTTGCAAAATTAGCAACATGCTTAAGCAAACAAAATAAATAATAATTACAACATAAACAACAGCCTATATATGTTGTGTAGTTAGAAAAGTAATAATTGCTTTTTTCATTAGTACACATAATCTTATGTTAGGCATCAGAAAAAAAAGGAAAGGAGATCAATCATGCATACATTCGCAAAGAAGCCGATGGCTACTCAGCAGAACAAGTCTGGAAAATCGACGAAGTCCAATCGAGCATTTCAGAGCCAAAGCCGAGACCCAGGTTCGTTCCTTCACTTACAACGAACGATTGGCAATCATGCCGCGCATCGATTACTACAGGCTGAACCGAAAGACCTCAAAGCAAGTTCAGCAAGTAATATGTTGACTGGGTTTACGTACGATTTCAGCCGGATTCCCTTGCATCCTCCCACAGCAGGAGCGATACAAACCTTAGAAGAGGATCCGCTGCAAGGGAAGTTCAATCCCGACGACTATCCAAATCAACCGCAAGCTGATTCGAGTGAAGTCGCAAACCATACCGGCATTCCCGGTCGACTAAAGTCGGGACTGGAATCGCTATCCGGTATAGATTTATCAGGTGTACGAGTCCATCGCAATTCAGCCAAACCCGATCAAGTCAATGCCTTGGCGTATACGCAAGGGCAAGACATTCATGTGGGACCGGGGCAAGAAAAGCATCTGCCCCATGAAGGTTGGCATGTGGTGCAGCAGATGCAGGGGCGTGTAAAACCAACAATTCAGGACAAATGGGCATCGATTAATGATGACATGTACCTTGAACAAGAAGCGGATGTGATGGGGAGGAAAGCGTTAAGGATGACACAAAAAGAACAAGCAACCAGCGGTGGTGAATCGGAACTAGCAGGCGAAGCTAAATGGGCTTCTGAAGACATGGTAGATTTGAACTCCTTAAATTATAAGGCGGGGCAGGTTCAGACTCAGTTACGCGCTCCAGTTATCCAGAAGCAGGCTGCGGTTTCTGTAGCTTCCTTTGCGCTGTCTCTTGCGACGTCAAACCAAGGTAGCCTAACGTACACTAACATCACTTGTTCCAGATCTCGACCAAGTGCTGGTAATACAGGGACACCGATAGATATCGACCTCGTCAGGCTCCGAGCAAAATTCGGCCTTGGCGACTCCGAGGCCTTTTGGAAACTCAGGCTCCACACGGACGGTGACAACATCATCTCGGCTCACACAGAATTTAAGTCGATCGACGGCTTTGATGGAGGCCTGCTCGGCACAACAGGTGCAATCAATTTTGCGGCTACGCCCTACGGTGGAACAAGAGAACAGCCAACCAAGATACTGATAACCTGCAGCGGCAACCTTGATCCCTCGGGTTTCGGTTACGTTGATTACGCAATGAGTTTCATCGTCGGGGGAGACGGAAGTGTGGTTCGCAACGGAGCTACCATCACGAACGTGGCAGGAAACGTACCTAGCACGTTCTATATCCATTCCTATGGTAGCGGCTACGGTATCGAGTCTGGTTCCAGAGAGCATGCTGAAGAATTTCACGAGTCTGACGACTACCTGCATGACAGGGAAGGCAAAGTTAGTGGTGACAATAGAGTATATCAGTAGCAGCACCCCTAGGACTGACATAAATTAAGGCATTGTTCAAAAATCATCACAATTACGATGATGGTTTACTAAACACTAATTATGACATATTGTCAGTATAACTCGCTTACATTTTATTATAAATTCCAGCCATCCACGTCATGTTACTCGCAGGGTAATCGCCCCGTGGTTCGGTATTTATTGAGGATGGCGACTACGAGATTGTAGGGTACTGCAGGGAAAGGCAGCCGTAAGGGCTGAGGCTGACATTTGGTACTAATGCCTGATGCCTGATCATGTGCTTATTACTATCGCTCCTTCGGATTAAGATGGATTGCGCAGCACTTTTGGCTATGAATAACGAAAAGGGGTCACCCATTAGGCATTAAGTCCAGCGAATGCATAAAAAAACCTCCGATAATATTCGCGCATAGTAATAACAGAGATATTCCGCCAACAGGGGAAAGACCACGATTAAATGAGAGAAGCTTTCAGAACATTTGTAAAATTCGCCTAACTAGGCAAATTCAGCCGACCTCTTATGTCCACGGCTGATTTGCAACGTTAAAAGGTTTTTTAAAATCCGACACAAGAGCCGAAAACAAAAAGAAAAAATTCGACCAGAATCTTGCAGAGGTCGACCTCGAGTTCGTACAGAAGGTGCTAAGTAAATTGGGTTTATGGTGTTGTGATGAATTGCTGGATTTAAATAAGTTAAAAAGACGATTTAAAAGAAGTGCCAAAGGGTTTCTGAAAGTCAGGAAAAGAAATAACAATATAAATGAGTTGTGTCAATGAATAAGACAAACCTTCCACAGGTTACCTGTGTAATGCCAACTTGCGATAGACCAATTTTTGTTAAACAGGCGATACGTTATTTTCAAAATCAGGATTACCCAAATAAGGAACTGTTGATTGTTGATGATGGCAACGAGCCTTTTTCTGACCTGATCCCGGATGATAATCAAATCAGGTATGTTCGTTTGGATAAAAAGCTAAAACTTGGCACAAAACGAAATATTTGCGTGGAAGAAAGCCGAAGCGACCTCATTATGCACTGGGACGACGACGACTGGTATGCATCAAACCGAATTAGTGAGCAGGTAAATTCCATGCTTGTTAAAAATGCTGAAGTGTGTGGTTTACAGCAAATGCTTTTTTACCATTGGCAAACCAATAAAGGCTGGCTTTACAAATACCCGAATTACGGTAAAACATGGCTTGCTGGTGGTTCTTTACTCTACACCAAAGATTTTTGGAAACAATCACCTTTCCCCGATATTCAACGTGCTTCGGATACAAAATTTATCTGGTCTATAAACCTGAAATCATACGCTGTTCCAGAAGATTTTCGTTTCTATGTGGCAATGATCCACCCGGGCAACACAAGTCCGAAAAACACGAAAAATAGCTTGTGGAATTATTTTCCGGTAGAGGAAATAAAGGAAATTATAAACGGAGATTGGAATTATTATGAGAAAATAAAACAAAATAAAAAGAGTACAAACAGAAGATCTGCAAACGGCCTATATTCAGTATCCCCCAAAGTATCAGTTTTAAAAACTGACTTAAAGGTCACTGCGTGCCTGCTTTCATGGAAGCGGGCGAACAATATGCAACGAATTATTAACAGCTTTCAAAACTATCCTTTCATTGATGAAATTTTAGTATGGAATAATAACCCGAATCTCCGGCTTTCGCTAAATGGCAAAAAGGTAAGAGTTATCGATTCACCTGAGAATGAAATGTGTTACGGAAGGTTTTTATGTGTAAAACAAGCTAAAAACAATATTATCTATGTCCAGGATGATGATATGCTGGTTAAAAATGTTCCTGAACTCTATCAAAACTTTAAAAAACATCCATCATGCATTACGCACGCTTTGGGGCCAAATCATTTAAGGCAACACAGCAAAGATATTTATGGAAACACACAAGTAGCTTTGTTGGGATGGGGCGCTTTCTTCAAAAAGGAATGGTTGACTGTTTTTGATGGGTATTTAAAATTAAATCCTTTAAATTACCTTTTTAAAAGGGAAGCAGATCTCCATTTTACTTTATTATTGGGAAAAATACACCAGGCACTTCCTGCACGTGTTGATGAATTGGCGGGAAACTATTCATCAGCCATTGCCCTTTATCGCGAAAAGGACCATCAATTGTATCATGCATTAGCAATCCGTTCGTCTTTGGGATATCTGCGAAGT
>JBEPWP010000167.1:0-4802 GCA_041642355.1 Fodinibius sp.
CAGATTTTTTGAACGGAATTTAATGGCCAAAGATATTAAACGTCTGGGACTTTTATTAATCATTCTGATATAAAATCGGTACATCATAACGCAATTACAATGAGACTTAAGGAACTGCATGTATTTGAAGAAAGCAACAACCTTTTATGGGGATTGATTATCCTTGTTGCTACAGCTGCGGGCACCTATCTGCTAGCCGGTTCTTTTGTGACAACAGACTGGTATCCCTTTAATATTAGACAGCTACTGGCACTGGGACTTTTTGGAATTAGTTTTGCAGGCATCATCAAACTTTCGGAACCACTCTATCACTTTATTCTCTACTTCCAGGATAACCGTCTAATCATTGAAATTAAAAAAGGCGATATCAACACTGATACGTTTGAAATACCTGTCAACGCTATAGAGCAACTTAAATTTGCTCCTCACGATCCGCGCGATGCCGATGAAGCACTCTTCGACTTCTCCACCAATTACCATCTGCTTTACCAGAAAAAGAACGAAAAAACATTTCACAAACTGCTGGGCGATCAATCCGCAGCTATCACCTTAAAGGTTGATGACATCGCTGATATCATGCGATTTATCAGTAATCGAAATCCAGATATTCAAATCCCGAGCAAACAGGCTGCCTATTTTAACCTGTAATATCTAATTAGGAACATTATACCAATTCTCAAATACAACAAAGAAAAGGCAGTGAGCTTTCACCCACTGCCTTTCGCCTTGTTAGCCGTTTAGACGTCTCTCCTAGCCCCTTCAAAATATCCTACCGAAAGATACCAGAAGGAAAAATCACATCACTCCATGCAATTGCTAAGTTGTCGTCTCTCTCTTGCAAACCATCTCTTGATGAAATTTGCTCTCTCACTAGTAATATTGCGTAAGCGAAAACAAAAAGGTGACAAATAACTTCTGGGAATTTCGATTTTTGTCTGTAATACTGTTTTTTTAGGTGTTGCAATAAAGGGAATAAGCATTTAAGGCATGGCAAAAGCGAAAAAATCAGAAATTACTCAATTATTACAACGTGTCCAGGACGGATCAGAAGATGCCTATAACCAGCTTTTTCCATTAATATATGAGGAACTTAAGAAGTTGGCTTTCTCAAAACTGAAAAAGGAGCATCAGGATATCACAATATCCAAAACGGAACTGGTCCACGAGGTTTATATTAAAATGATTAACCAGGAGGCCGTTGAATTTGAAAATCGCAATCATTTTCTGGCTATTGCATCGCGGTGCATGCGTCAAATCTTAATTGATCACGCTCGAAAACGAAAAGCCAAAAAAAGAGGAGGCGACCAAAGGGAGATTACCTATATCGATGAACTGCTAAAAGTTCAAGAAGAAGCTTCAAAACTCATTAATATTGACGACAAGATTGAGGATTTATCAGCACTCAACAAACGGCTTGCTAAAATTGTAGAAATGCGTTTTTTCGGAGAGATGACTATGAGTGCAATAGCCGACGTGCTGGATATATCTGAACGAACAGTTAAACGTGATTGGGCTAAAGCAAGGGGTTGGTTATATAAAGAACTGAAAATGTAATCAAGAGATGTACATTTTATGGACAAGAGAGAGTGGAAAAAAATCGAATCTATCGTCGATAAGGCGTTAGAGCGTTCTGGAGAGGAAAGAACAAAATTTATTGATGAACAATGTAAAGGTAACAGAGAACTTAAGAACCAAGTTACCGACTATCTTGATGCCATCGAGGAATCTCGGGGCTATTTGGAAGATGAGGACGAGGTACAAAAGGAGCTACTAATCAACGATTATCTTGATGATTCTCAAACTGCTGCATCAAGTTTAATCGGGAAAGTTATTGGTAACTATAAGATCACCCAACTGTTGGGATATGGTGGCTTGGGATCAGTCTTTCTTGCCGAGCGTGCTGATGAAGAGTTTAAGCATGAAGTGGCGCTTAAAATTCTTCGTCAAGGGATGGATACCCCTAAAAATATTTCCCGTTTCCAGCTTGAACGAGAAATTTTAGCCGAACTAAGTCATCCGCATATTGCACAACTTTACGATGGAGGCGTCACCGAAAATGGTCTGCCCTATTTGGTTATGGAATATGTCGACGGCACGCCAATTGATCAATATTGCGATGAACATTCGCTGTCCATATCAGATCGTCTTTCTCTTTTTGAAGATATCTGTGAGGCTGTTCAATATGCACACAAGAACTTGATTATTCACCGAGATTTAAAACCGGGAAATATTCTGGTTAGCAAAAATGGTGAAGTCAAAGTTCTCGACTTTGGAATTTCCAAGCTCATCAAAGATGAACCTGAAACGGTAACACAGAAATCGCACCAAATGCTAACTCCGGCCTACGCCGCACCGGAGCAGGTAAGCTACGAATCTCTTACAACGGCCATAGATAATTATGCATTGGGTGCCCTACTCTATAAGCTTTTAACAGGTGTATCACTTTTTGATTTTAATCATAAAAACAGAACAGAGATTGCTACAATTATTACGGATGAAATCCCTCTTGCTCCATCTAAAAGATTAAAAAGTCTTGCCCAAAAAAAGCAACAAATAATAGCCAACAAGAGAAATTCTTCTCTCAACAAATTAATTTCTGCCATAGAAGGCGATCTTGATGCAATTATTCTTAAAGCAGTTCGCAAAGATCCATCTGCACGTTATGAATCGCCCAAACGTCTAATGAAAGAGCTCGAACGTTATCGAAATGGAGAACCGGTTACAGCACGAACAGGGGCATTCTCTTATCATCTGTCAAAATCTGTTGCCCGAAATAAGGTCCCCATTTCCATAGCCTCAGCCTTTCTACTATTGAGTATTAGTTTTGGATTATTTTATACCTACCAAATATCACAGGAACGTAATCAGGCGCAGAGGCAAGCTGAACGGGCAGAACAGATCACCGATTTCCTGGTATCCATCTTACAACTCAATACTCCCAGTGAAAATGAAGGACAGGAAATCACAGTAAGTGATGCCCTAAATCGGGGTATACAAATATTGGAACAGGATAATGATACTCTTCAAACCTTAAACCGAGCTGTAATTTTAGGTACCATCGGATCAATACAAACTAAAATTGGAGATGTCGACGAAGCTGGTCATACCCTGCAACGGGCTATACAATTAGTGACGGACTCTTTGGATCATCAAACCAAGAAAACACTGGAAACGGGAACGCAATTTGCCAAGTGGAATTATACGGTGGGTAATAATGATGAGGCTCAAAAATATTTCCAAATGACGGATTCGCTATTCCATAAGAATAATCTTACAAATACTCCGCAGTTCCGTGCTCACCAGCTTAACTACAGTGACTTTCTCCTTGAAAATGGGAAATACGACCAAGCATTATCAGTATTAGATAAGTTAGAACAATCGCTGGATAATTTATCAAAGCAAACGGAATCTTCTCGCGACTACCGTTCCGATTTATACAATAGCCGTGGACGCGCCTATAAAAATATGGGAGAAAACAGAAAAGCACTCGAAAATTTAGATCGGGCCTTAACTATAAAAAAAGATATTTACGGAAAAAATAATCCCAAAATTGCCAAGCTATATCACAATATGGGCGTTGTATATGGCACCATTGGTGAGTTTGAAAATGCTCTGGATATGGCTCAAAAAGCATATAAAATAAAGCTTGAGGTTTTTGAACCTACCCATCAGCTTGTGGGATCTACGCTACACTTGCTGGGAAATATTTCAATGGAGCTTGAAAACTACGATCAAGCTTTTGATTATTTGGAAGAGTCTGTTGAGATCACCCGAAAAAAACATGGTGCTAATCATTATAGATATGCACTGGCCATTCGTGAATATGCAAAAGCATTGAGTAGGACTAATCGATTTCAAGAAGCTCGACGGCAAATTGAAAAAGCCACCTCAATTATTGAAAAAAATTATGGGATCGATCACCCTTACTATGGTTATATGATGAATACATATGGTGATATTCACTACCGAGCCAAGAAATACAAACAAGCCATAAAATACGGTGACAAGACCCTTGACAACTTTTCACAAAACTTTGGCGACTCCCATCCCAACTTAGGCAGAGCCTATGCCAACCAGGGAAAATACGTCATGGAAATGGATAAGCATCAACTTGCTGATTCCCTGCTAACCACCGCCGTAGATATGCTCAAAAATCACTTTGAAGATTCCAATCCCTACCTGCAGGAAGCGGATTCTTTACTGCAAGCCAATACTCGAGCGTTAAATACTAATTAAAAACTGTTCTGTTGCTGTTAAATAATCTTCCAAAGTTATCTAAAAAAGAAAAGCAGAACGCTATCAACATCCTGCTTTTATCGGCTATTATATGTTATTTAGCTACTCTACTTGTTAATAGATTGTGGATAGCATGACTTCCCTTATTGAGTTGCCACCCCTGCTCTCTTTTAAAATGATACCGTAGCTTACACTGTTATCAATCTGGATATTCTATAAATTTTGAAATCCATTATACTTGACGCCAAGATTTCCGAGATTCTATAAACAGCTATTACATCACATCTATCATTATTGTACATCCAAGTACCATTCGTTTCATCTACATAAATTGTAACTTTTACTTTTCAGTTAGATAAAGCAGTTTTTTAAAGAGGATTATCCCCGCTGCTAAAGAAATACGAAACGGATAACAAAAAGGGGTCAAAAAATTATCGGGAGTTCTCTCACCATTGGAAGCATGTTGATTAATTAGTAAACTAGCTTATAACGAAAAATTTATGTTAATTGGCTCAAACTTTTTCATCGTAACAATACGGGGCATGATAACGAGGGAATGCCCACAA
>JBEPWP010000168.1:0-4800 GCA_041642355.1 Fodinibius sp.
AAAATTGGACAAAAAATTCACGGGCGACTGGTATGGTCTCCAGATGACATCCCCTCACCCAACGAAGCTTTTATTGTTTCATACGTGGGCAACCGCGGGGTTAACAAAAAGATTTCCGCCCATCTTAATACAAAAAATTTTAAGCTGGGTCAGCACTTTATTTTTGCCGCCTGAGCCTAGTTCGCACAACAAATTTTAATCTTCACAATCTCTTAATATTTAAGAAAATTTTAATCGTTTATTCCTTACGGACTTTCTCTCATTTCTACTAAATGATTTACAAAAAAAGGCTGCCCTCCTTAATTAGTAAGCCTTCGAATCAACTTCTTCTAAACCTTTCTTATTCTTCATAAATCACTTTTTGCTGCAACTTTTATTCAGTGCTCAGCGTATTTTTAGGTGAACTCAATAACGAAGAATAAATCTTCTCAAAACAGACTTAAAACAACAATTTAATACCTATACGTGCTATGAAATCTATCAAGGGATTAATTCTGGCAATCGGCATTTCACTCATTGCAATTACTGGTGTTAAGGCTGGCAATCCAGATACCACCATAAAAGATAATATTTTTACTGCCATTCAAAGCATTGACTATACAAGCATCAATGTTTTGTTATCTGCAGGTGCAGATATTAATTCACAAAACAAACAAGGTAACACCCCGCTGATGCTCGCTGCTAAAATTGGCAATATGCGAATAGTCGATATCATTCTATCACATAACCCTGAAATGAATCTGCAAAATAAAAAGGGTTCCACTGCGTTAATAATAGCAGCAAAGACGGGACAGTTTCACGTTGTGAAAAAACTGGTCACCAATGGTGCCGACATTAAGATGCGTGATAATAAAGGAAACACTGCATTAACACTCGCATCAAAGTTTGGTCACAACAAAATTGTAACTTATTTGCAAACGTTGCGTAAGCAAGTACCTCTTGCTAAGTAACTTTCTAAGCATAGACACACCTTTAGAGCCTCGGCGGAAAACAACCGTCGAGGCTTTTTTAATTTGGATTGTGGAATGGTGAACGCAATCCGTTATATTTTATCAAAATTAAATTTATCCTTCAACTCATGCCTGATGTAATTCTTGGGATAGATCCCGGCTCCCGCCATACTGGTTATGCCATCCTCACCAAGCTTGAAGGAAAATTGGTAGCACAAAGATGTGATGTGCTTAACATGGCCCATATGGATGATCACGCGGATCGGCTGCAATATATTTTTGATGAGATTTCCAATATTATTGCTTCATTCGAACCAACCTCTTGCGCAGTCGAAACCCCTGTATATGGGGTAGATCCGCTTGCAATGCTTAAACTGGGACGAGCCCAGGCTGCTGCCATGCTTGCCATCACCAACAATAATATTGGCGTAACCGAATATTATCCCAAACAAGTAAAAAAATCGATTACCGGAAACGGAAATGCCAGTAAAAAACAGGTGGCTTTTATGCTGCGCAAAACGGTTTCGTTACCCAAAGAAAAGCTCTCAAAAGATGCCACCGATGCCCTGGCTGTTGCCTGGTGCCACCTCATGAAACAAAACAGTTTCCAGCAACAAGCTCCAAAATCAAAGAAAAAACGGCATCAAAATAATAGTAAATCGAGCTGGGCAGATTTTGTGGCAAATAACCCTGATAGAATAAAATAATTATATCTACAAGCTTTTATGATTGCTTACTTAAAAGGTACCGTTCACGCTAAATCCCCTGAACAAGTTATTATTGATGTCCGCGATGTGGGATATCAACTAGAAATATCTAATCAGACCTATGCTGAGTTACCTTCCGAAGATGAAGAAGTAGAACTCTTGGTATATCATCACGTAACGGATAATGACCAGCGCCTTTTTGGATTTTCAAACCAGAATCAAAAAGATCTTTTTGAGCTACTGATTACCGTCAAAGGTGTGGGTCCCAAGCTTGGACTTACTATTTTATCGGGCTTGCCTGCTGAAGAAATAACCGGCGCTATCGTCCAAGAGGATAAAGCAGCACTCTCGCAAATCAAAGGAATAGGCAAAAAAACTGCTCAGCGTATGATCCTGGAGCTCAAAGATAAAATCTCAGAAATGGTTGATGCCACCTACAGCGCCAGCGGATCTGCTAATATCGCTACAAATATTAAAGACGAAGCCGTTTCTGCCCTGCAATCTCTCGGATTTAAAAAACGAGATGCTGAAGAATCAATTAAACTGGCAGCTCAGGGAGAAAATATATATGGTGATGTTCATGAACTGTTAAAAAAAGAACTCTCTCAGCTAAATAAATAACAATAATTTAACAGGTTTGCGGTTTTATTTGGAAGATACAGTTTGTAGTATGCCTCTCTAAAAATTCAGCAATAAACTGCTTACCTTAATATTAAATACTGAAATTAACCATTGCTCCGTGGCTGATAAACAAACAATTCTTGTCGTCGATGACGAACAAGATCTTCTCGACCTTATAGAATACAACCTGAAGAAAGAAGGTTTTGATGTACTTAAAGCCGAAGATGGCCTGAAAGGTATTGAAATGGCCCGCAAGCACAATCCCAATCTTGTGCTGCTGGATATCATGATGCCCAAAATGGATGGGCTTGAAGTTGTTGAGCGAATGCGTGACGATGAACAACTCAAACACATACCCATAATATTTCTTACAGCGCGCGGTGATGAAAAAACAGAAGTGGAAGGGCTCGATAAGGGCGGTGACGATTATATCACAAAACCTATAAGTACCACAAGACTTATATCACGTATTAAGGCTGTTCTTCGGCGATTTGAGGAAACCGAAGAAACGGCTGACAAGATTAAAGTGCATGATATAGTCATCGATCGCGATCGCTACATTGTAACCCAGGGTGATAAGGAATTTCAACTTCCTCGTAAAGAATTTGAACTCCTGTACTTTCTAGCCAGTCGCAAAGGTAAGGTTATGGATCGCCAGACTCTGCTCAACCAAGTTTGGGGTAATAATGTTTATGTGGTAGACCGAACCGTGGACGTTCACGTTCGTAAAATCCGAGAGAAGTTAGGCGATGAATATATAGAAACCGTTAAGGGGGTTGGATACCGGTTTAAAGAGTAATGAAGAAACTTTCATTTAAGAAATCCTCAAAACTAGCATTCCAGAGCGCCCTTATTTCAGGAGGGCTTATGGGGATTGTCTCAACTGTTTTTTCAATACTGTACTTAAACTCCTCTTTTTGGTCAGGATTATTATTTGGCTTTGTTGCAGCTATTTTCAGCCTGACTATTATTTATGTGGTAATTTACAAGATGATCTGCACTCGTCTGCATATCCTTAGTCGCATTAATCGTAATATAGCACGTAAACGATTCCAGGATTACGAAAATCTGGAAACAGGCGGACATGATGAATTACATTATCTCATCACACAATCTATACGTGCCAGCAAAACGGTTGAACGCGAAATTCAACGACTCAATCGTATTGAGAATTATCGCAAAGAATTTATCGGAGATATTTCTCATGAGCTAAAAACCCCAATATTTGCCATACAGGGATTTATCGAAACATTACTAAATGGCGCTATTGATGATGAAGAAGTAAATCGAAAATTTCTTCAAAAAGCCCAGCGTAACGTCAACCGGCTTATTTACCTGACAAAAGACTTGATGGAAATATCGAAGTTAGAAACCGGTGAACTTAAATCGGAAGTCCATGATATTTATCTCCGTGAGATTATCATTGATGTAGTCGACAACCTTCAATACAAAGCCGAAAAGGAAGAAGTAACTTTAGAGACAGACGAACTTCCCAAAAATACGTTGGTTAGAGCCGATCGCAACCAGATTAAACAGGTATTGATTAACCTTATTGAGAATGCCATCAAATACAATAAAAAGGGAGGCCGGGTTACCGTAGGGGTCAAACCTTTTTCGAAGGATGAAGATCGACTGCTTGTATATGTTGAGGATACCGGCATTGGCATCAGCCAACAATTTATTGACCGCGTTACAGAGCGCTTTTTCCGGGTTGACAAGTCCCGATCTCGTGAAAAAGGCGGTACCGGACTTGGTCTTGCGATAGTAAAGCATATCATGGAAGCCCATGGTGAAGAATTCTTTATTGAAAGTACTCCCAACGTAGGCTCCACCTTTAGCTTCACACTTACTAAAGTGCGACAAACTCCAAGTTCTACCAAAACTGGTAATTAAGTTATCCTCAAATGGAAAACAACCCAACAACAGCTATCTTTTTAATTACCGGATTGATTACTGCCTGTGGCACGCACGAAGCTATGCCCATTTTACAAAAAGCAAAAGCCAAGGTTGTTGACAAACAATATTTAGAAGCAATTTTTGCTGCAGAACAAATTGTCACTCATTATCCAAATACTGCCTACGCCCAATCGGCTAGAGAGCTTATTCAGGTTATAAACAAACATCACCTCGATGGGGAGTATCAGCCTGATTTTTAAGACATCAACGTTCTTTGATCCCATCTTTCATACTTTTCACAATTTTAGGTAGTTTCCAGTCAAAATTCATCATTCCTAATCCAACGAACCTATATGTTACACGCTGTTATAATGGCCGGTGGAACCGGTACTCGTTTTTGGCCCCGCAGCACCGAGGCAAAACCCAAGCAATTTCTCAATATATTCGGGGACCGTACGATGCTGCAATCTACTGTCGATCGTATTTCCAGGCTTGTTCCACCAGAAAATGTTTGGGTAATCACCAATGAAAACTATGTAACACTTGTTGAGGAACAGCTGCCTGATGTACCGGCCAACAATATTATTGGCGAAGCGGTTGCAAAAAATACAGCGCCCTGTGTTGCT
>JBEPWP010000169.1:0-4779 GCA_041642355.1 Fodinibius sp.
AGATCCCAACGCTATTGAAAATACGGAGGTGCTGTTTGGACCCGGATCCATTATATATGGGAGTGATGCTCTGGGTGGGGTGATGAATTTTCAAACCCAATCTCCCAAACTCTCTTTTAATGAAGATGATGTCCGCTCAGAAGTAAATGTCATGAGCCGGTACAGCTCTGCAAATAATGAGGGGACCATTCATGCCGATGCGTCCGTTGGATTTGAAAAATGGGGGAGCACAACAAGTTTTACCTACAGTAGTTTTGATGATCTGCGATCGGGTAGTGATTTTTATGATGAGTTTCCAGACTTTGGTAAACGAAAAGAGTATGTGATCCGGCGCGATGGGCTTGATGCAATAGTTGCCAATGAGGATGTGACGTTGCAGCGCTTTTCAGGATATCAGCAGTTAAATATGATGCAGAAAATTCGTTTTAAACCCAACGCTAATTGGGATATTTCGTATGGATCCCATTTTGCAACTACTTCAGATATTCCGCGTTATGATCGCCTAATACAGCGTGAAAATGGTGATACCGGGCCATTTATTAATGCAGAGTGGTATTACGGCCCACAAATTTGGATGATGAACATACTAAGAGTAGAATATTTTAATGCAACTGATTGGTTTGATAATCTGACTACTACACTATCCCATCAATGGTTTCAGGAGAGCCGTAACGACCGGGACTTTCAGGATGATTGGCTTCGAAATCGTGAAGAAAATGTAAATGTTTATATAGCTCAGCTCGATTTTGATAAGCATTACGGTGATGATAAAGAGCTGTATTATGGTATTGAAGGCATTTATAACTATGTAGGATCTGAGGCGAAATCGACCAATATTGAAACTGAAAATATTCGTCCGGTGGCAACCCGGTATCCTGATCAGGGAAGTGATTACACACAGTTGGCAGCGTATGCGAAATATGAGCAGGATATTACTTCAAGTCTGACGGCTATACTCGGTACGCGATATAGCCACGTTATGCTGGATGCTAAGTTCAGTGATATGTTTTATGATTTTAACTTTCAAAATATTTCGCTGAATACAGGGGCATTCAGCGGCAATGCGGGCGTTACGTATCGCCCGACTGAGGGACTACAACTCAACCTAAATGCTTCAACTGGTTTTCGGGCCCCCAATATTGATGATGTTGCCAAAGTATTTGACTCCGAGCCTGGAACTGTCATTGTACCCAATGCCGATCTCAGCCCAGAATATACCTATAACTTGGATTTTGCTGTTATAAAAAGATTTGGTGATTTCGCTCGGTTTGAAATAAATACTTTTTATACCTGGCTGAGGGATGCGATGGTGCGTCGTGATTTTAGCACTTCTTTTGGACAGGATTCCATTATGTACGATGGAACCATGAGCAACGTAGAAGCGATTGTTAATGCCGGGAAGGCGTATATTTATGGTATCAGCGGTAATGTTTCTGCTGATATGGGAAGTGGGTTCTATTTTGATTCTCAGCTTACCTTTACTGAGGGAGAAGACAGGTCTAATAACGAACCAATGCGCCATATATCACCACTATTTGGTATGGCATCGGTTAAATATGAGATTGAGAAAATAACCTTGGAAGCATTTACCGAATTTAATGCAAAGAAGCCAATTTCCGACTTTTCTCCTTCCGAAATAAACAAAACTCACCTCTATACGCCCGAGGGAACACCCGCTTGGGCTACGCTAAACTTAAGAACATCATATCAGTTTAGCGAAGAATTGACTCTCAACTTTCATATAGAGAATATGTTAGATAAACACTATCGACCGTACTCTTCCGGCATTAGTGCACCCGGCCGAAATTTTGTTGTAGCATTGCGTGGACAATTTTAGCAAACGTTTACAGTCATTTCACCGTTATAACATATAGAACAACACTAGCTAAAGATTGGTTAATGAACATTAGAAAATATTTGAAATAGCCTATTTTTCAAGAATTTTGGGTATTTTGTGTCAAAGAAAACAAATATACGTTGGTAAAAATATTTGCATATAGGATTCATCTGGCGTTAACCAATTGATGTATTATGCAAAATCAGACACTTGTTCCGTCAACAATTCGTAATACTGTTGTGGGGGCTTTTTCTTTATTGTTGATAAGTTCAGGTTGTGTCAACACCGAAGATATTGAACAAATTGTTGACAACCCTACTCAAGAAGGGTTAAATGTAACGGTGACCGAACCTATTGATCGTGATTATTCTGATATAAAGCAGGACGGAACGATCAAAATGATTACCCGGTACAGTTCAAACACCTATTTTTTACATCAAGGTATTGAGTGGGGATTTGAATATGAGCTGGTACGGAAATTTGCCCAGGAACACGATCTTGCTCTAGAAGTTGTGGTAGTTGGTCCCAATGAAAATCCCTATGATCTGCTTAACAGTGGAATGGGAGATTTGATTGCCGCGAATTATACAGCCACGCAAGAGCGAAAAAAGTACGTCAAATTCACACGTCCCTATAATCTGGTTAACCAGGTATTGGTTTTCTCAGATGAATTAGAAAATCTGCCAGAAACGATTGAGGAAGTGGCTGAGCGTGATATCCCCATTACCGTACGCCGAAACAGTTCGTACTACTATCGATTGCAAAATTTACGGGATCAGGGGTTTAATTTGGTGACTCATCAGGTGCCAAATACCAAAGATACGGAGTCGCTTTTATTTGAAATATCGAATAATACGTATTCGTCTACCGTTGCAGATGATAATATTTTTAATGCCTCAAACAAGTATATGCAGGGGTTGGTTAAAGGACCGACTATTGCAAAGAATGATACGATTGCCTGGGCAATCCGTAAAAATGCAACAGATCTTGAGACTGAATTAAATCGATTTTTATATAAGCATTTTCGTTTTGGACAAGAAGGAGAGAATCCCAAACGGTCCACATTTTTAAATGTGCTGCGAAAACGATATTTCGAATCGGGACAGCAGATTGCCGAATATTATGATCCGGAAATGTCGAGCCGGAGATCTGGTATTATTTCTCCTTATGATGATTTAATTAAGGAAGTGGCAGATTCTGCAGAGGTAGATTGGTTACTGGTAGCTTCTATTGCTGCCCAGGAAACTAAATTTAATCCTAACTCAAAAAGTTGGGCCGGTGCAGTGGGAATAATGCAGGTTATGCCACGATTTTCTGATGTTTCTGATGAGGAAAAACTCTACGATGTAGAAACAAATATCAAAGAGGGAGTGCGTATTATTAAAGAGCACCTTAACCATTATTCATACATGGATAGCACCAATAAATGGTCGTTTGCTCTTGCAACCTATAATGCCGGTCCCGGTCATATTGCCGATGCCCGTCGATTGGCAATTGATCAGAATAAAAACCCCAATGAATGGGAAAATGTTGAAGATGCACTGCTTAAATTAATGCATCGTAAGTACTACAAAGATGCCCGCTATGGATTTACCCGGGGGATTGAAACCGTGCGCTACGTCAAGGAAATTAAAAATCGGTACAATACTTATGAAAGCATCTTAACGATGTCGCAAAGCAATGAGGAGGGTACCGGCCCCGGGGTAATGGGATTGTTTAATTAACTTTGATGACAATCATAGTCACGTCATCGTGTTGAATATCCTTTGAGTAGCTTTTAATGTCTTCAATGATAGCCTCTTGTATCTCTTCGGGAGAATATTTCCGATGATTTTTGATACACTCATAGAGCCTTTCTTCACCGTATTCTTCGGTACCGTCTTTATTTTTGGCTTCTGTAACTCCATCTGTATAAAAAACCAGGATATCATTTTTTGAGAGCGTGACAGTTTGTTCTTCGTAGGGAGTCATCGTCGACATCGCTCCCAAAATAAGTCCGCCTTCTGTAAGCTCTTCTATTTCATTGTCGCCATATCTTAGCAAAAGTGGTGGGTTGTGACCAGCATTAACAAATTGGAACTGATAATTATTGGGATCAAAAATACCCCAGAAAAACGTGATGAATTTATCAGTAGGTGTATTTTGATAGATGATATCGTTTATTTGCCCAGTAGCAGCACTCAGAGAAATATCAACTGGCAACAGTACGTGCAACATTGCCTGTAGATTAGCCATAAGCAGAGCGGCGGGCATCCCCTTACCCGTTACATCTCCAATAGCAAAAAGCAGCCTGTTTTCCGGGGCCTCTAAAATGTCAAAATAATCTCCTCCCACTTGATACGAAGAGATATTACTGGCAGCAATGTCAAGCTCATTACATTGTGGAAGGGGATCAGGAAGAAGTCCTTTTTGAATGCCTTTGGCAATGTCGAGCTCCTCTTCAATCCGTTCTTTTTCGATGCGTTCCTCAAGCAGGTACGTCTTTTGGATGGAGAGAACGGCAAGATTTCCAAGGGATTGTAAAAAATTATAATCGGAAGTACTGTATTCTTCCTCATTGGCTCGTGCCCCAACGCCAACAAGAGCTACCTGCTCACTTTGGAATTGAAGCCCAATGAGAGCTTTGATTTCATTTTCTGCTAAAAAGGGTATCTCTTTTTTTAGTGAATTATCGACTTCAATAAGGTCGTCATCAAGTGAAAATAGCTTATCCATCGCATCATCGGAAAGCTCACCGTTGATACCGCTGGTTGCCATGATGTTGCATTCTCCATCATGTTCAAGTACAAAAAAGAACTTGCGAATGAGCATTTGCCCCAGCATGGCAAATTTAAAGATGCGAATAATTTCATCGCGATCAACCAGGATATTAAAGTCTTTGCTGAGGTCAAAAAGGGTGTTCAACTCATAGACCTTTCTATCCAGCATACGATTGATGCGCC
>JBEPWP010000170.1:0-4766 GCA_041642355.1 Fodinibius sp.
CTGGTGTGGCCCATGTATTGAGAAAAAACCTTTACTTGATTCATTGAAGCTAGCCTATCAAGATCAAGTTGAGTTTATTGATATCTCACTTGATGAAGACAGGGATAAATGGCAGGCATTTCTCGAAAAACACGATCCGGACGGAATGCAACTCATTTCAAATAACATAAACAAAACCCGAAGGGATCTTAATATCAGTTCCCTTCCCCTCCATTTCATTGTAAACCCTGAAAGAGGATATAAATCTTATACATCCTTAAAGCAAGCCGGTGAAGTGCTTAAAACGAGTATTGAATAAATATTTACATCTCTTTTCTAAATTATGGTACGTCGTGCCCTTTCACTTTTCTTGATTTCTGCCTTCATATTAATCTCATGCAAGGAAAATACATCAACACTTGATCATCCAGAGCTTCCCCGTCACAGTTTACACATAGACGAAGAAGTTCAGCTTCACGCCGATATCCACTGGGACGATTCAAACCAAGCATTGAAAACAGAGATTAGGGCCAAAAATGCCACAAATGACACAACGTCTATTGAAACCGGACCCTGTGCATTTCAGATTCTGGCGTATACTTCAACCAATTCCGGGAAAGAGCTGATCTGGCACAGTCAAATGCCTGAACATTTTGTCTGTTTTGATGAGTTGTTGATGTATCAAATTCCGCCTGATGAATCTCTTGTTTTTGACAGACAGCAGTACATCAGCGGAGATAGATGGAAGTGGCCAATTCCAAAGGGTGAATGGGAGTTTGAGGTCCGTGCGAAATCAGAGAACAACGAGGTGATAGTGATTCCTGCGAACCGGGTAAGGATATAACCCAACACTAAAATATCAGACCAAGCAACGGTGTTCTCATCATTGATCCTGGCCGTACGTGGCTCACGACATTGTTTGGGTCTAGAAACAAATTTAATGAAAGGTGCAATACCTGAAGCGTACTTCATTGCAGTATAGAATACATGCGAGCAAAATGAATGAGCTCAGCCAAATTATTACAACCTGTTTTTCCAAGTAATTTTGATCGGTGGGTTTGTACGGTATAGGGACTAATGGAAAGTTCGTCCGCAATTCTTTCGGTATGCTTACCCGAGCCATATCCTGCGAGCACTTGTTTCTCTCTTGTTGTAAGCTTGTTCAAGTCTATCAACTGTTCGGTGACAGTATTATACACAAAGTGCTTTTGCGATCTTGGAATAGAAACGGAAGAAAGTACATGCTTGTGATCCGTTACCTCTTTGAGGTGAGTTATATCGGTAAATAAGGCCAGGCAAAGGTTAATATCATCTTCCTCGCCGGCCGTAACAACAATATGCTGATCCAGGAAGTGCCGAAATTGTTTTTTAAGCTGAACGGCGTATATAAATGTTACCGAACTCCTGATCCTGTTTTCACCGGTAATATTTTCCAGCTTTTGCCAGCAAATGTTTGATTGGCGCTTCATCTCCTGCTGTGCCTCCGTTTCTAAAAGTTCAGTAAACAGTGCAGGCCCGCGTTCATACCAGGTTGATGATGGGAAACCTGTAAATTCTTCACACTGTTTAGAAATGTGAAGGATTCCTTTAGTGTGATAATGATAAAAGAGATAGAATAAAGGCCCCAATCCTGAATTTATCCTACTGATAAGGTTATCTATGTATTTTCGTTCTTCAGCGGATATCTGTCTCAAAGAATCTTCAGATACAGAAGGTATGGCTTGACCTAGGTTTTCGCTATGTGCCATGATTGCCCTCCCGCTGTTTGGAACGGATATTTTTGCGGTGAGTACGTACTGTTTGGACACTGATATCCAGCTTTTCTGCAATATCTTTGGAAGTCAGGCCCTGCTGAACCATGTTTTGTATTCTTTGTTCACTTTCAGTGAGGGCTACCCTTTGATGTGCCTTGATGAGAGTTTTATGCTGATCTTCGATCTCATTGGAATCACGGTTATAGACGAAATATGACACATACCGGTTATCTTTTGCCTGGTGAAGGGTATTGGTATCAATGAACCGACTCAGCACGATCCGCGACCTGCCATCGCTGTTAAAACCTACCACCTCATTTTGATGTAGAATATGTTTTGTTATTCCACTACGGGAGCAGATTCGGTTTTCAATACATATGATCCGGTTTCTAATATCCTTTTTTTCAGGTCCGGTAAAGGTGCTCCACTGGCGCTGCACATATTGTATAACAGCAGGTTTATCTTCGGGATGTACATGTTCGAAGGGCAATTGAGCAGCTTCATAGATCTCTTCAGGTGACAGCCCGTAAATGTTATCAAAGCTCTTGCTTGCAAACAGCAAGGTGTCTGTCTTAAAGTCAAAAAAGGTATAGCAGTATGGAAAAGGAATAAGCGCCTGCTCTTCCAATGAGACCAGGTCTTCGATGGACAGATTTTTTACCGGTTCTTTTTCCGGATAGTAGTCTGTCCATAGCTTACGGATCGTTTTAAAACTTGAAGCTACCATAGGATGAATGAATTTCAATTGGTTTTTAACTAGCAAAAAAGAAAACGATAGTCAATAGATGGTAGGAATTTTGCCCTGATCGTCTGCCTAACTACTTAAAATGGGGTATATCTCTTTTCGAAAATATTATATAGGATAGCAGATCATTCCTATAATAAAAGACAATAACAGCTAAAAAGGGAGCTTACATGAATACAATAACCAAATTAATAGTAACAGTACTGCTTGGTTCTGCAGTTTTATTAACCGGCTGTGATCCATCAGGAGTATCGGGTACAGATCAATCGCTTAAGGAAACAAACCTAAGCCCATTGGTAAGCAGCAGTCAAATGAATGCAACTGCCACTGAATATGAAATAGTGGATTTGGGTACGCTTGACGGTGGGTTTAGTACAGCTTTTGGAATTAACGAACACGGACAAGTCGTTGGTTTTAGTCGTAGAGCCGAGGGGGAAGCGCGCACCTTTCTGTGGGACGAGGTTGGAGGGATGCAAGATTTGGGTACTTTTGGTGGGGTTAATAGTGCTGCATACGATATTAATGACGGAGGCGAAATAGTGGGACTTATAACTACTGCAACAGGTCTACGGCAACCTATAATATGGGATGAGGAAAATGGAGTGCGACATATTGGGTTACAAGATGAGATAAATAGCTTTCCCAGTAGCATAAATAATTTGGGAGAGGTTGCTTTCTACAAACAGTTTCCTACAAGATTTGAGGCATATTTGTGGGATGAGATAAATGGAGAACAGTACCTCGGTACATTAGGGGGTAATTCTAGTGCGCCTTGGGGAATTAATGATGCTAGACAAGTGGTAGGAAATAGCGAGACTTCCTCCGGAGAGTTTCATGCATTTATATGGGATGAAGTTGGGGGAATGCAAGATTTAGGTACGCTTGGCGGGATCATTAGTGCGGCCAGAGATATTAACAACAAAGGTCAAGTTGTCGGGAATAGTGAAACCTCATCTGGTGAAAGGCATGCGTTTATATGGGATGAAGCAAGTGGAATGCGAGATTTAGGTACACTTGGTGGTGTTAAAAGCAATGCTGAGGGAATTAACGATGCCGGGCAAGTGGTAGGGAGTAGCACGAACAGTTCTGGTGAATTACATGCATTTATATGGGATGAAGTTAGAGGAATGCAAGATTTAGGTAAAATGGTAGGTGGTGCTAGCAGCGCTACTAGCATTAATAATATGGGGCAAATTGTAGGGTCGTTAACTGATACATCCAAGCCTAGTGAGAGGCGTGCAACACTTTGGAACCCCGTGCAAAACAGTGATACCACCCCACCGGAATTAACATTTGAGACGGTTAGTACCAACCTATGGCCGCCAAACCATAAGATGCATTTGGTTTTATCGGGTATTTCAGCCACTGATGACAGTGACGAAGATCCATCCCTGACTGTATCAGTGACAAGTAATGAGATGCTTAATGGACTCGGGGACGGAAATACCGATGAGGACTGGCAAGTCGTTCAGGTTCCGGATGGCAGCTATGAGGTATACGTGCGTGCCGAGCGCAGTGGCAACGGGTCCGGAAGGATCTATACGGTTACCATGACAGCTGAAGACGCCTCAGGAAATGTTGCAGAGGAAATCATAGAGGTACAAGTGGCACGTGACATGAGCAGGTCGCTTAATTAAGTACATTTTTCTATTACAGAATACGTGTAACTCGACTCTGTCAGCTGGCTGCATTTTCAATGCCGTCGATTCATTTTCGGCAATCATGGGTTGAAAACTTTCAACCTTAACCCGAGTTTAAGAATTAAAGATATTGAGTTCTAAGCTTATCAATGGAGCATTCAGTCATAAGATTATCACACCGATCAGGATAAACAAATTGAATTGATAAGCTTTTTCTTATTCCGTACGAAGTTAATATGATCCCAACAGAAGAAGGAAAATGAGGGGCGATTCTGCTAAATAAGCAAACATGATTTCTTCTTTCGAATTTCATCATTACATATACAAAATCAATTCTTCTCCGGAGGTACAATCGATAGCTTCATTGGATAGGTCTCCCGGATGGTCTCTCTTTCGGAACTGTTCTCTTCCAGATCTGAATATGCCGTGCCAAACTGAGTTTGTGCAGCCTCATTTCTTAGATCACCATATGCTGCCCTGATTTCATCCAACAGTTCAGTGTACTGCTCATACGGCGTATCCGGAACTGTTTTAACAGAAACTACCGCTTGGGAAGGAGTTGAGGCACTCGTTTCCACAAACTGTTTGATATTCTCTCTCACGTCGTTCAATTCAGCCGGTTCTTCGTTCATCAAAAGCAACCCCTGA
>JBEPWP010000171.1:0-4755 GCA_041642355.1 Fodinibius sp.
CCTCCTGGTGTTCCAGAAGCGCCGGATCCAACCTTATTTTGTTCAACGACGATGGATTCTATGTCGTAATCGAGCAGAGCATCAGCAAGTGAAAGGCCAGCAATACCACCCCCGAGAATGCAGAAATTAGTCTTCCGAATCATTAAATGCTATAAGAGCTCTTGTGATGAAACTTTTGTTGCGCCTTGATCAAGCATTTCGTCCCACGCCTGATCAACCGATCCTTCAATATTAATTCCCTTTACAGCATCTTCTACTACATATACATCAAATCCCTCTTTGATACCGTCAATGACTGACCATTTTACACAGAAATCAGTTGCTAGTCCTACGGCATAAAGCGTATCAATACCGCGTTCTTTTAGGTAGCCGGTGAGCCCAGTAGTGGTGCTGTTATCATTTTCGTAAAAAGCCGAATAGGAGTCGATTTCTTTTCGAAAACCCTTACGTATGATTATTTGCGATCGACTGGTTTTAAGGTCAGGATGGAAATCAGATCCCCGGGTGTCTTGTACACAGTGATCGGGCCATAGAATTTGCTCTCCATATGGCATTTCTATAGTTTCATAAGGTTTTCTTTCCTGATGGGAAGAGGCAAAAGAGGAATGTTCCTTGGGATGCCAGTCTTGTGTTTGAATGACAACATCAAATTTCTCAGAAAGCTTATTTATAGTTGGAATAATGGTGTCGCCGTCTGGTACTTCAAGTGCTCCACTAGGACAAAAATCGTTTTGAACATCAATAATCAAAAGAGCTCTCATAATAAAATCGCTAATCCTTGTTTTTCATTTTTTTAGTTAGGTTATCACGTAGATCCATCAACTTTTTGCTAATTCCTACTTTGTAAATATGAGGGTTATCAAACCGTTTATGTTCGGGAATCAATTTTGATAATCTTTGTTGAGCATATAATGCACTTTCTTTTGGTGTGGGAATATCAATAGTAAGCTCTCCATCCCGCATCACATTATGCAGTAAATATTCTGCATTGAAACTTGTTACAGTTGCATGCTTTGCAGGATAGTGGGGATGATATATTGTTTCAACATTTTCCTCTTCAGCAAGTACGATGCCATCACCATAAAAAGTTCCATCATCACCGCTGTATCGAATTACTTTCTTACGACCCGGAAGCGTTATTTTTTCAATATTTTCTGAGATTTTTAACTTTGGTTTATCATTAACGGAAGCTAGTTTATATACGCCATCCAAAGCAGGGCTATCTTGTCCGGTAACAAGTCGTGTGCCCACGCCAAAAAGATCTATGGGGGCATCTTGGCTTAATAAACTTTTGATAAGTCGCTCATCAAGTTGGTTAGAAGCAGCTATTTTAACGTATTCAAGTCTAGCTTCATCGAGTTGCTTACGGGCCTGCCTGGAGAAGTAAGCTAAATCTCCACTGTCTAAACGAATGCCTTTAAGTTTATGGCCTCTTTCCTCAAGCTCTTTACCAACTTTTATTGCATTAGGAACTCCTATATTAAGAGTGTCATAGGTATCAACCAGAAGAATACAATCATGGGGATAACATTCAGCATATTTACGAAAAGCAGTCAATTCATCATCAAATGATTGTATCCAGGAGTGTGCCATCGTACCACTGGCGGGAATATCATCTCGAAAAGCACTGTATACATTTGAGGTTGCCTCAACACCGCCAATATAAGCTGCTTTGCTTGCTTGAATGCCGCCATAGCCTTGGGCTCTCCTTAACCCAAAATCAAGCACTTTGCGATTGCCAGCCGCATATTTCATCCGTGAAGCCTTTGTGGCAATAAGCGACTCAAAGTTTAGAATGTTCAACAACAGGGTCTCTAAAATTTGAGCTTCAATAATAGTTCCTTCAACCCGGACGATAGGTTCACGAGGAAAAACAATTTCACCCTCTTTTGCCGCAAAAATATCAGCTGTTAGTTCAAAATCACGGAGATAATTAAGAAACTCTTTCTGAAATCCTTGTTGGGCTAGATATCTTATTTCATCTTCGTGAAAGCGAAAGTTTTTAAGTGTCTTGAGAAGGTCACCAATACCGGCAAAAATTACATACCCTCCATCAAATGGGATGTCGCGAAAAAAGTAATCAAAACTTGCTTTCTCTTTTTGTCGTCCAGCTAAAAAATATCCCTGAGCCATAGTAAGCTCATAAAAATCGGTATATAAAGCAGGACGCTCAAGCAATGTAGAATGATCAGATTGGACTAAATTCATAATATATTTGCAGTTACAAGTTAAAGCCAACCAAAGATAACTAATACAATATAGAAGCTGTAACTATTTTGTTGATTAAACGGTTATTTAAAGTGTACCCACAATGACACAAGAACATTTTGAATTTGTTGCTCAATAGACTCTTTTCTAATTTCATAAAGGTTTTTAGATAAAAAACTGATCGTTTAATATCTGCAAAGGTGGTTATAATTTGTATCTTTGCACCGAAATTCTACTAACGACAAGTATTGGTGTTTGTGAATTCTAAAAATAGCTGGATTAGTGCTACCTTGATTTTGTTGGGGATTATATTGACTAGTTGTGCTACACCTACATCCCCAACAGGAGGACCTCCTGATGAACAAGGTCCTGAAATTATACGAACCGAGCCTGAAACCGGTACTACAAATTTTAGTGAGCAAAGCATTACCCTTCATTTCTCTGAATTTGTGGAGCGATCCTCCCTTAACCAAGCGATTGTTATTGAGCCCGATATTGGAATATCATATAGTATTGACTGGGGGCGAAAATCAGCAGAAATTGAATTTGATCAACAAATTCCTGATTCCACGACGCTAATTGTTACTGTTGGTACAGATTTAAAGGATACCAATAATAATGGCATGTCGTCGCCCCAAAAAGTTGCTGTATCGACCGGGACAGAAATTGACCGAGGAGAAATTATGGGGACTATTCTTGATGCTACAACGGGAGAAGGATCAGAAGGACAAAGAGTGTTGCTTTACCGTGAACCTTACGATTTATCCCAAAAGGCGGACTATGTTGCATCTACTGATACGGCAGGAACATTTCAATTCTCATATCTACCACAGGGAAAGTTTAAACTATTTTGGGTTGATGATCGTAATAGAAATAAAATTTGGGACCCAGAGCAGGAACGAGCACAACCCTTTAAAAAGGAGTTTATGACGCTTGAAAAAGAAGAGAAGGATACTCTTGGCACGTTATATTCTACCTCGGTAGACACCACCAAACCAATCGTACAAGGGGTGGGGTTATTTTCTTCAAACCGTATGCGGATGCGGTTTAGCGAGGGTGTTGTATTATCTGACAGTGCCAATATTATAGTAACAGATACTTTGGGTAATGAGTACAGTCAAGCTTCCCCTCTATATATTCAACCGGGAGAACCATATATTCTTTTTGCACATAGTATGGATTCGTTAGGTGTGGAATCGAGCTATAGTCTTTCTACGACTGGTATCTTTGATGGGGCAGAAAATCCGGTTGACGATTATGCCGGATCATTTACCGGTTCGGCCCAAGAAGACACCACGCAACAGCGAATCATAAAACGAAATAGAACATCCGGTTACTATCCAAATGAGTCTTTTGAGGTAACCTATGCAAAACCTATTAACGAGTCTGCCATTACCGATTCGCTTAAAATTGTTGAGGGGGGTACACTTCTAGATTCATGGCCAAATATTGTGACGGAACAAAATATCTTGCGGATTAACCCAAAGGAGCAATGGAAAGATGGAGTAGAATATGAAGTACGTGTTTGGGATCCTATTGTTGAAGATTACCGGAAATTCACTCCAAAAATATGGCACTCTTCTCAAATGGGAGCACTTAATGTTATGATGGAAGATTCTACGCTTAAAAACGTAAGTTTGACCATAGAAAATGAGGAATCAGGATTTAAAAAGGACACCTTGTTTACTGATCAGGTAGAAATCGATAATTTACCGCCGCTTACTTACAGGCTTACGGTTTATCATGATAGTAACGACAACGGACAGTGGGATTATGGAAAAATTGATCCGTATATGAAGCCCGAATCATATTACATCAGGAAACAAGTGCCGGTAGAAAAAGGACTTACTGGCGATCTCACCATTGAATTTTCCAATTAGCCCCCAATTTGTAGTCTTTATATTTGATGAAAAAGAAGCTTAAAAAATTAACGCCATTTATAAGCATCGTTTTCTTTGCTTTCGCGTTGTGGTTCCTTCATCAGGAATTGCAGCAATACGAGATGGCGGAAGTCATGACACAACTTGCCGACATTCCCAATCAGTACATTCTATTTTCGCTGGTACTCTCGTTTTTGAGTTATCTGTTGCTAACTGGATATGATGGGCTTGGTGTTCGTTACATCGGTGAGGAGCTAGAGGCGGGAAAAGTTATCCGGGCGGGATATGTAGGTTACGCTTTTAGTCATAATATGGGTATGGCGTTAATAACCGGTGGCTCTATTCGGTATCGAATCTATTCGGTTTGGGGATTTTCGGGCATGCAAGTTACGCAGATTGTAGCATTTAGTGCATTTACGCTTTGGATAGGTTTTTGTGCAGTGGCTGGTATGGCTTTGCTTTTTGCAACTCCTGAATTGCCCGATGATGTAGTCCTTCCATTTGTATCACTTAGGATTTTGGGAGCAATATTATTGGTGATGGTGCTGGCTTATATTGCTGGGAGTTATAAATTTAAAAATAAGATCACTTTCAAAAATTGGTCTTTTAACTTTCCCAGCTCAAAAATGGCTTTTCAGCAAGTGGCTATTGCATCGGTGGATTGGCT
>JBEPWP010000172.1:0-4728 GCA_041642355.1 Fodinibius sp.
GGCGCTCGTCAAAGGTAGAGGCAACCACTTCGGCATCCTCAACGTTGCGTTCCATCTCGGTAACTTCTTCCGGCCGCTCATCAATCAATAAGATAATAATCTTCGTTTCCGGATTATTTTTATTGACAGCATTCGCAATATTGCGCAGGATTGTAGTCTTACCCGTTTTAGGCTGTGCTACAATAAGGCCCCGCTGCCCCTTCCCCATTGGGGCAAATAGATCCAAAGCACGTGTAGTATATTCTGTGGGTTTATGCTCAAGTTTAAAACGCTCTTCGGGATAGATTGGCATCAGGTCGTCAAAGTCCTCACGGTTGTCCATATCATGAGGAATTTTTCCGTTTACTCCATCCACACGCAACAAGGCAAAATAGCGTTCTCCTACCTTGGGCGGACGGATAATCCCAATCACACAATCGCCCTGCTTAAGCCGAAAACGCTTTATCTGCGAGGGTGATACATAAATATCATCGGGGCTGGCCTTGTAATTATAATTCACTGACCGCAGGAAACCATACCCATCGGGCAAAATCTCCAACGTACCCTCCTGTATCAGGTATGGCCCCAATTCCGGCTGAATCTCAGACAGCCGCTCGTCGAGCGTAGGTGCATCAGATTCCGGCAGAATATCATGGACACTTTTTTTCTTCTTTTTCTTACCCCGATTATTATCGGAACGCCCGGAATTATTGCGACTGTTATTATCAGACGATCGATCATTGGAATCCGTATCCAACTCTCCTCGAGCTCTTGCTTTGTCTCGTACTGATTGTGTTATACGATTGATCAGCTCTTGCTTTCGCAAATCTGATACCGAACTTAATCCCTGTTCACGGGCTAAATAACGAAGTTCCTTAACTGTTTTTTCTTGAAGCGTATCTATGTCTTCAAGAGAAACTCCATCGGTTTGATAATCCGACATAATCTTCTTCTATCTATTTTAAATATGAAATTGGGTTACGATGAATAAAATTATCCTACAATCTTTTGTCAGAAGCTAAGAGAATAGATCTACACTGTAAAAAGGGAGCAAATTCAGGTAGATATGAATTATTGATTTAAAGCAAAAGTTGAAACCCAGTCCCGAACTGTTTCATAAAAGTAAAAACTTCCTGAAAAAATTACTAATTCTGAATCAAAATCGTCTTGCATTATTTTTTTTCGATCTTCATCAGAAGCAGGAAAGGGATTTGCCTTAGGCAACCATTGGTTAATATCGTCAAAAGTAGCTGCCCGTTCAAGGCCCAAGTGATAATAATAGATATTTTTGAATTCTGAAAATTCTGCCATCACTTCATCCCGCACCTTGTCTCTCATCAACGAAAGTACCAAGGTGGCATTTTTGATCTCTCCTATCTCTTGTACTGATGCTTTTAAGGCCTTCACCGCCTCAATATTATGCCCTCCGTCAAAGTACCAATCCTGGGTATCCAAAAGCCTCTCAAAACGCCCAAACCCCGTATTAACATGCTTTAGCGCCTTAATAAATATTTTTTTAGTCCATCTGAAGTCAGCTCCCATAACCTGACAGGCCTGCCACGCAATTGCAATATTTTTAGCTTGTATTGGCGCCGTTAGGTTACTGGTAATATTGATAACTTCTTTTTTATCCGTTAAACAGTAATTGCCCGGCGTCAAATATCTGGCATTTAAATCATCAATTGTAAATAACCGGGCCTTTTTCTGTTCGGCAATTTTTGCAATTTCATCTCGTGCTTCCGTAGGTAGATTCCCAATAATTATGGGACGCCCCTCTTTTATAATCCCCCCTTTTTCTTTCGCAATCTCAGCAATAGTATCCCCAAGAATATCAGTATGATCCAACGATATACTGGTTATTACACTCACCTTGGGATCAATGATATTGGTAGCATCCAGCCGGCCGCCAAGCCCTACCTCAATACAGGCTATATCTACTTTAGCACGTGCAAACCACCAGAAAGCAATAGCCGTGCTAATTTCAAAATAGGTTAGCGTATGTTTTTCGATATCTTCGATGTAGGTATTAAAAAAATGTAGAAGTTCTTTGTCGGGGATAACCTCATCATTCACCCGGAAACGCTCATTAAATGATATAATATGCGGCGAAGTATAAACCCCCACATTATATTCTGCTTGCTGAAATACCGAGGCTAATATATTACAGGTGCTCCCCTTTCCATTGGTCCCCCCCACATGAATGGCCTCGAATTTTTCATGTGGATCATCCATGGCATGGCAAAAGTCACGAAATCTGGATAAATCAAACTTGGCAGCAGCAGACCCGCGGGATTGAAATTTAGGTATGCTTTCGAGATACTCCGGAATGGATTCTGGAGATGTAAAACGCATTGCTTCCTATTTAATGGTTTTAATTTCGTTCTTAGAAAAAAGCTCTTTACTTTGCCAAAGCAAAATATGGCAGATCTTATATTATGATTTATAATTCGTTGGTTAAATCACTGTTATTTAAGCTTGACGCCGAACAAGCCCACTCTACCATGCATCGCTTTGCTGAAACGGCATCGGGTAGCGGGGCCCTTAAATCGTTGGCAAAGAGCTTATATAGTTACCAATCTGCAAAATTAAGTCAACAAATATGGGGATTAACATTTAGAAATCCTATTGGGCTTGCAGCCGGTTTCGATAAAAATGGACAACTCCCTGAAATCATGGAAGCATTAGGCTTTGGCTTTGTAGAAGTTGGCAGTATCACCGCCAACCCCAATACCGGAAATCCCAAACCCCGAGCCTTTCGCCTGCCCAAAGATCGTGCTATCATCAACCGTATGGGGTTAAACAATGACGGTGCTCAAACAATTGTTAAACGCCTGAAAAATAAAAAGCTATCCATTCCACTGGGTGTCAATATTGCCAAAACACATGATCCCAAAATTATGGGCGATGCCGCCATTCAGGATTATGTACAGAGCTTTAACGAAGCTAAAAAAGTGGCCGATTACATCACCGTCAATATATCCTGTCCTAATACTACCGAAGGCAAAACGTTTGAAGATCCGGCAGCCCTTGACGAGTTGCTTTCGGCCCTAAAGATACGTGACGATGCCCGCGTGGTGCCAACAACTGTTAAGTTTTCGTCTGACCTCACCAAAGATCAACTGTTGGCACTCCTCGAAATTTGTGAAAATCATCGCATTCACGGTTATGTAGCCTGCAACACCTCAGCATCACGCGAAGGTTTGCAAACCGGCAAGGCCGAACTCGAAGATATCGGTCGGGGCGGACTGAGCGGTAAACCCATTGCCAACAAAAGCGTTCAAATCGTGGAATGGATTAGCGAAGCAACCAAAGGACAAAAACCAATTATTGGTGTTGGCGGTATCGATAATTTTAATACGGCCCTTAAAATGCTATTAGCCGGAGCCGACTTACTGCAGATGTATACCGGACTTATTTATGAAGGGCCAGGACTTGTAAAATCGATCAACAGGCAATTATTGCACGAGCTAGAAGAGCTAAACATCAAATCTATACATCAGCTCGTAAACGCTTTCGATTAATGCTGAATGGGAAAGGATAGTTGGCATCTAACTTCATCGGGGGCTTTCTCATCCGCTATTGGTGCAAATTGTAAATGCTCATCAAATGCTTCTTCAAAAGCCGCTTCTATACCCAGAGAGGTCTTTTGGGAGATCAACTCATAGGATTTAACGTCTCCCTGCTTCGTAACCAAAAATGAATAAATCATCTTTCCCGATAGAGACGTTTGTTTCAGTTTTTCCGGATACGAAACCTTCGACAAAAATGAATCCATATCCGGCTTAACACGCAAGGTAATTCCCAAATCTTCGCAGCTTATGGCTTTTTCAGATGCTGATTGGTACTCACCCAATAACTTTTTTAACGTAGCCACCCTCTTTTGCTGTTCGGCATTGGGGAACGTTGTATCAAACTGCTGTATCGCAAATCGCACGCTATCCCACGCAGCGCCATGAAATTGCAGGTGTTCTTCTAAGGCTGAGGTCGTTACAGAATCACTTCTTAAAGAGTCAGGCAAGGTCTTTGGCAAGGAACGTTTCTTGGTAGAATCAGATACACTACTCATTTTTTTTGCCCGCTCAATATATGCCTCAATCGCTTGGTAAAATATGTGGGGTGCCATATCAGAAGAGCGATTTGCTAATGCTAACTGTTTTAATTTCAATGGTTTTTGAGAGGTCGTATCCTTTTCCAGGCGATGATACTGATCTAATAATTCCTTTGTCGTATCCTGTTCAGAATCATCAGCCTGGCTATTTCCCAATCTGACCTCAACCCTTCGGGCATACCTTGTCTCCGGAAACTTTTCTCTAATGGTTTCTCCCCAGTACTGGAGACTATCGATATTATTTTCAGTAGAAAATATTTCAAACAAAGAATACATCGCCGGGGGATGCAGCTCATTGGCAACATCAGTATTAAGAACCTTGTGAAAATAATGGCGGGCACTGTCCGGCATATTCAAATTCAGAAATAACAGATTTCCCAAATTATATTGGGTATTGGCTTTATCAATCCGAAGCTGATCTTTTTGCTTGTCAGTTCGGGGAATATCCTCGAGATTCATCTCAATTACCGACTCACTCGTTCCTAGCTCATTGGCTTCCTGACCACTGCCAGCCATATCAGCCCCGTCTTCTCTACCACTCCCTCTAATCGCTTCAGCTCTGCGCCAGTTATCAACAAGCGGACGATCGCCCCATCGCATTCTAAACTGCGACTTGTATTGACTTACCAAGTCTGCATTTT
>JBEPWP010000173.1:0-4711 GCA_041642355.1 Fodinibius sp.
TGATCAGATCACATACCGGGTCAAGCTTTCGGATGCGCAAAGACCATTGCATATAAAAGCCGAGCTTTGGTATCAACCGATTGGGTATCGGTGGGCTCAAAATTTGTCAGATTACGATGCCGAGGAGACTAATCGGTTTGTGGGTTATTTTGATAGTATGTCAAAAGAATCTGCTTTAAAGTTGACCGAGGTTGAAGCAAAATATAATCAAGATTAAAAAAGACTGTTGTATCAGAAGACATGGCAGAAATGTATAGGTCGTATTTTTATTGCCTGACATTTACTACCCATTTAATATTAAAATCAAAAATTAACCTATTATGAAAATAACTAACCTTTTATTGACTTTTTCATTGCTGATATTTTTTGTTGCCTGTGGAGGTGGAGAATCTTCAGAAACCGATACTGCAGAGTCTCAACAGTCCCAAGAACAAGAGGCGCAAGAAACGAGTACGATGACCGAAGATATTCGTACTATTGACATTATTGGTATTGATGAAATGAAATTTGCCGTCGAAAGCGAGATGGAAGGAATAACCGTCGGTAGTTCAACGGGAGGGGGCAATCTTCTTTTGCTTGAGACCATTGAAGTGCAGCCTGGTGAAGAAATTCGTATCCGATTGACAACGAGAAGTGATCTTCCGCCTTCGGCAATGTCACATAATTGGGTACTGATGATACTCGGAGCCGATAGTGAAGCTTATGTTTCTCAAGCTTCTACAGCTAGTGATCAGGATTATACGCCTGATGAATTGAGTGACCAAGTGCTATTTCATACCGAAATGGTAGGTGGAGGCGAAACGACGGAAGTTACTTTTACGGCTCCAAGCGAGCCTGGAGATTATGAATACCTATGCAGTTTTCCTGGTCATTATGCAGCGGGGATGAAGGGAGTTTTGAAAGTTGGCGAAGAATAAGCGCCATGCTTTCCAAGTGGCAATTACAATAATTTATGATTCCGTAAAAAATAATCTATCCTAATATTTCTAGGTCAAAAATGTAATTAGGTGTTATGTAATCAGAGCTATGGTAGAGAAAGGAGCATGTTTTGATGAAAGGCACCTATATTACTTTCTAAAATTTTTACTACCCCGTAAAATAGTACGCTTTCAAAAGCGTGAAAGGGATCTGTTAAAAAGTTAGGGTCGAGTTTTGCTCATTTTGTTGGTTTTTGGCCTAAAAAGAGAGAGCTCCTGATTTACCTCTAATTAGTTTTTATCCACCCATCACTTATATCTTTGTTTATCAAAAGAGACGAGATCTGTTATTTGGCAAATCTCAAATTGTATGTTCCATTAGGCAAATAAATATACCTTTAGCGGTGACAATAATCGGCTTAAGGGCTCATGAAGTTAATCAGTAGAATGTACTGCTTGGAGTAGTTAAAAATTTTAATTAACTTTATTAAAGAAATTTAATGTTCGTTAGAGCTTTCTAAGTTCCTTTAATTTGGTGGAAGATATGGAAAACGGTCAAAAGGGAAGGGTTCTTATTGTAGAAGATGATATGTTGCTCTCAATGGTAGAAGAGCGTCTTATCAAGCGGTTGGGCTTTGAAGTGATTGGAAAGGTCACTAAAGGAGCTGATGCTATAGAAAAAGAAGAAAAGTTGAGTCCTGATATTATCGTCATGGATGTTTCTCTAAAAGGAGATATGGATGGTATTGAAGCGATGGAGACCATTCGTAAAAAGTCGGATGTGCCGGTCATTTATTTATCTGGGAGTGGAGATCGTTATTCCTTAGAACGAGCTAAGAAAACTGGTTTTATCGATTTTTTGACCAAGCCTGTTACTGGTGGTGATTTGAAGAAGCCACTCTATTCTGCAATGAATGGACATAAGGCAAAGTCCAAAAGTAGTGGAAATGTATTGAAGTCTGCCTAATCAACCAGATTAACAAGTATTCTGCCAACCTGTTTTCCCTTTAAGATTCGGTTAATTTCCTTATTCAACTCTTCTAAAGAAACCTCTTTAGCTAACTGATCCATGTTGCTGGGTTTCCATTCGTCAGCTAATTTCTGCCACAATTGTTTTCGTAATTCCATCTTGCAATTTCCACTATCTATGCCAGCTAAATGAACACCACGCAAGATAAATGGATATACATTTGTATGGAGTTCATGTCCTAATACATTACCGCAGCAGGCAACAGTACCATTATGTTGGGTTTGTCGGAGTGTTGTATCTAACATAATACCACCGACTGTATCAATGGCTCCGCCCCATTTGCTACTTAAAAGTGGACGTGATGATTCATCTTTTACTTTATCTCGATGGATAATAGTAGTAGCTCCGGTGTTGGTTAAAAATTCTTTTTGATCCATTTTTCCCGTAGCAGCTGTTACGTTGTATCCAAGGTAAGATAAGATAGCAATAGCCATAACACCTACGCCCCCGGTCGCTCCAGTCACTAAAATTTCTCCGCTCTTAGGGGTTATATCATTATGACGAAGGTGATGAACTCCAATGGCAGCTGTAAATCCAGCAGTACCAATAACCATGCTTTCCTGCAGGGATAAGTTTTGGGGGAGAGGTACAATCCAGCTGGCGGGAACCCGGATATATTTACCAAAGCCACCAGGAGTGTTTTGCCCCAAATCGTAACTGGTCACCATGACTTTATCACCGGATGAAAACTGTGAATTCTTGCTTTCGACAACAATTCCTGCAGCATCGATTCCTGGGATATGGGGATAGGTTTTGGTAACACCTTTGTTGCCACTAGCAGAAAGGGCGTCTTTGTAATTTAACGAAGAATAGTGGACTTCAATTAAAACTTCGTTATCAGGTAAGTTTTCAATGGGCCATTGTTTAATTTTGCGATCGAATAATCCATTAGGTTGCTCTTCGACGACAAGTGCTTTAAAAGTAGTCATAAATATTCAGAAAGTTTTTTTAACCACTTTAGTTTACCATCATAGGGTGGATATCGGAATGAAATATCCAGCCAGTTGCTTTTCTTCATGATGCTTTTTTTATGTGTGAAGGTATCAAAACTTGTTTTACCATGATACATGCCAAAGCCACTGTTTCCAATTCCCCCAAATGGTAGATTGAGATTGCCGAGATGTGCTACTGTATCATTAATACAACCACCCCCGAACTGCAGATTATCGATCACTTTTTCTTGATTGCTTTTATCCGTTGAAAACAGATAAAGGGCCAAAGGTTTTGATTTTGTTTGAAGTATGGAAATAACTTCATCAATATTTTCAAATGGTAAAATGGGAAGAATGGGGCCAAATATCTCTTCCTTCATAACAGGATCATCCCAAGAAATATCAGTCATAATTGTAGGAGAAATGTAGCGGGATCTGGAATCGGTATCACCACCATAAAATACCTTACCAGGGACAATAAGTTTTGTAAGACGTTGAAAGTGTTTGTTGTTGATGATCCGGGCAAAGTCGTTACTCTGGTTGGGATCATCCCCATAAAAGGTGTGAATTTCTTGTTTGATAAGTTGACAGAATTCTGTAAATACTGAATTGTGTGCATATACAAAGTCGGGGCTTACACAAGTTTGTCCGGCATTGATAAATTTACCCCAAGCAATTCGTTTTGCGGCTAGTGATAAATCTGCTGTTGTATCAACTATAGTGGGAGACTTTCCGCCAAGCTCTAAAGTGAGGGGGGTGAGCTGTTTGGCGGCCTCTTTCATGATAATTCTTCCAACATGGGTACTGCCGGTAAAGAAAATATAATCCAGCGGTTCAGCAAGCAGTGCTTGTGTTGTTTCAGCTTCACCTTTAACGACACGTAAAAAGCCGGGATCAAAATGATTATTAATTAATTGGGCAAGAATATCAGAGGCATGGGGTGAATGCTCTGATGGCTTAATAATCACGGTATTACCGGCAGCAATGGCTCCTAATGCTGGATTTATAGCTAAATGTAGCGGATAATTCCATGGTGCAATAACAAGGGTAACCCCATAGGGTTGAGGTTTAATATAGTTTTTAGATGGGAAATTGATGAGGGAGTTTTTAACCTTTTTGGATTTGGCCCAGTGATCAATATTTGAAAGCAAGTGATCAATTTCCTGGTACAGGATGAAGAGCTCAGTGGAATAAGTTTCAAAAGCAGGTTTTTGAAAATCTTGGTCAAGGGCTTCGAAAATTTGCTCTTCGTGACTTTTTAAGAGTGACTTTAGTTTTTTGAGTTGCTTTTTTCGAAACGGGATCTCTGAAGTTTTCCCCGAGTTGAAGAATTGATGCTGTTGTTGAATGAGTTCTTCCATGTTGGTCGGTAAATATTAAGTTCTTCCGGTAAAAGTATCCATCGAGTGATACACTTGAAACAAGCGGCCGGCTACAAAGTCAAAGATTCTGCTGGGCAGAACTCCTTTTAAAAAAGGAAGGATTTTGACCATAAAAGGTTCTCGAAGGTGTATTTTATTTTTCTGTACGGCTTTTATGATTTTTTTGGAGATGGCCTCGGCGTCCAATAATGGAGTTAATATGGGGGGAGTAACTCCTTCAAAAAGTCCGGTGTTGATGTAACTAGGTTCAACGGTGGTAACATTCACTTTTGAAGTGGAGCTTAGTTCTAAACGCAATGATTCTGACCACCCAATGATGCCCCATTTGCTACCGGCATAGACCGACATTTTGGGATTGGCCATTCGTCCAGCCGCAGAAGCAATATTAACAATATGCCCATCATTTTGTTTAGTTATGGAGTCAATAAAAGCCCGGGTGGTATGCAAGGT
>JBEPWP010000174.1:0-4679 GCA_041642355.1 Fodinibius sp.
CGTGGTGGCATAGAATCCCTCGTGAATATAGTTTTGGTTTGTATTACTGTTTTGGGCAAGACCTTGAATAACGTTGCTATAGCTGGTTATGAGTAAACCGTTTTGGGATATAAATGAACCAGTGCCGACTTGACTATTACCGATTTGTATTTTGGCTAAGGCTTGGTTGAGCGAGTTACCATTGGGATTATAAATTTCTTTGGGTGTAAGGGTTATACCTTGTGATTGAAATTTGTTGTGGACGAGTCCGTTGATTTGCGGTAGCAGCCACAGCCCTGAAGGGTCCGAGGTTTTTTCGGCAGTGCTTGCTAGCTGTTCGTTTAGTGTACTGTCAGACTCAGATTGTTGGGCATTGGCAGGGACGTAACATTTCCCCCAAAGAAAAAGGAGTAGCATGATGGCTGGTATGAAGCTACGTAATTTCTTGAGGGCAGATTGTGACATGAATATGTTTGGGTAATAAATTTTGTGGTTGAACGATTACGAAGGTGCGAAGATTTTTTCTTACATTAAAGCGGTTTAAATGTTATTGGCATTAAAATTGACTAAGAATTTGGATTATGAATTATAAGCACAAGTTTTTTTATCTCTGTAAAACCCCCCTTAGCGCTGAAGGACCCGAGGATGTGGAAATTATTGATCGGGCGGAAAGTAGCGACGAGTTTCCGGAGTTGTTTAAGGAGTACGAGGAGTTACGTGCACATGCATTTAACGACGATAAGCTCTACAGTGTTATCCGTGCTGATGATGTATATGAGATCTTGCGAATGGGTACAGAAGAAGAGGCTCGGGAGATGGCTTTTGATAAGGCCGAGCAGGAAATTATCACCAATTTACAACACCGCGTAATGCAGAAGGATGACAAGGAAGCGAAAGCTATTCTTAAGGAAGTGCATGGTGTTGAATAGTTGATCTAATTTTCATCGGCTACTTTGAGCTCGCTTTGTGATGACAAAAAAACGACCTTTCTATATTGTTAAGCAGGATAAAGATATTTTTGTCGTCGATAAACCGGCGGGCTTACTTGCTGTGCCAATCCCCGATAGCAACGTTAAAAATTTATATGATCTTGTTGCCGATCATCTTGCCAAACATGGTGTTCGGGTGGGGGTGGTGCATCGCATTGATCGGTATACCAGCGGGCTGATGGTGTTTGCTAAAAATGAGCGCGCTTATAATGATCTTGTTGCAAAATTTCGGAACCATGAACCCAGACGCACATATTTGGCGATAGTTCGTGGTATTGTGGAGCGGGATGAGGGTACCTTGGGGCATCACCTGAAGCTTATTCAGGATGGATTTCGCAACATTGTGGTAGATGCTGATGAAGATGGAGCTACGCCAGCGCGATTATCTTACAAAGTGAAGGAGCGTTTTCTGGAAAATACGCTAGTGGAAGTGCAGCTGGATACGGGCTTGAAAAACCAGATCCGTGTACAGTTTGAACATATTGGCCATCAGCTTGTGGGCGACCAACATTATGCCCCGGAAGAAGAGGGGGAGCCGTTGATAAATCGTCAGGCATTACATGCATGGCGATTGGCATTTAAGCATCCACGCCATGGAAAGGAAGTAAATTTTGAGGCTAAAATTCCCGCCGACATGATGCGCCTGATCGATCGGTTCCGCTGGAAGAAAGAAGCAGAATCGAAATAGATTTTTGCTACTGCGTTAAAGCTTTTTTGGGCCGCTCTGTTAGGATTATCACATCTTTTAAAACTATATACTTACTCTAAAACTTGAATATCATTTTTTATGAAATATACGAAATACGTTTCCTGTTCACTGCTAGTGATGATGTTAATTATGCTATCGGGAACCGCAATACAGGCACAAGATAGTACGCAAAAGAGTGATTTTGAAGGTTTACAGGAACATCTGCAGCGTGATTACTTTACTGTAAATGCTTTACTGCAAGCTGTTGGTGACTATCAGTATGAGCGTGTTTCAGGGAATAATGGTTTTATGGTTGGCAGTGCCCGGATGCAGGTCACGGGTGTGTTGGATAACAGGTTTGGGTATCAGTTGCAGGCCAGTTTTTTGCGGAGTCCATCAATTCTGGATGCGAATGTTTTTTATAATATGACGTCCAACCTTTCAGTGAAGGCCGGATTGTTTATAGCTCCTTTCAGCTATGAGTTTTTAACAAGTGCAGCGGCTATCGATTTTGTTAACCGATCATCGGTGGTAAATCAGCTGGCACCCAAACGGCAAATTGGTATGCAGCTTCAGGGAACGTTAGCTGAGGGAAAGTTTAAGTACAGCGCGGGGATGTTTAACGGAAATGGATTTGGTACAAATGCCAACGATGATGACAAGTTTTTATACACGGCGCGTTTAGAAGCAAACTCAGGAATAGGTGAGGGATCTGGTGATCAATTTGTGATGGGATTAAACGCGTCTTATGAGGAGAGTGATAATCCGGCTTCAGGAGCGGGGTTATTATCTAACGAGGTGGGAGACCAGCTTTTACTTGGGGCCGATTCGCGCATTACCTACAATAGCATGATGCTGGCCGGTGAATTTATGTATTCGACAATTAATACGGAAGTTGGAATGGAGTACAATCCGTTCGGATATCATATAACCAGTGGATATTTTGTTACGCCAAAGACGCAACTGCTTGCCCGCTGGGATTATTTTGATGGAGACTTTATTAGCACCAGCGCCGAATCTATTATCGGGGGAATTAATATTTTTCCATCAGAAGTTTCTGAATTGCAACTAAATTACATCTATCCTATCGAAGAGGGGGCTGACTTTGCCCAGATTCTACTAAATTTACAGATCGCTTTTTGATGGGTGTGCTTGAGGCTAAGGGAAAATAGCTTGGTTGAAATCGCCTTGGTGTAATTGGTGCTGCTTATTTGGTGGTGAGCAGTAAAATTAACGTTGCAGAACTTTTCTATACATTTTAGAAATTGCTTTTCTGGAAAATCGGTAATCTATTTTTATCCCACCTATAAAAACCTTTTATGAGCTATGTGGAATGTTTAGGCTGATATTTCTGTAATTATGGTACAGATAAATGGATAAAAATAAAGTCATTAAAAAATTCATTCATAATCGTTTTTATAAGCAGATAATCGTAACTTGAAAAGTATTAAGGTGTTTAGTTATGAGTATAAAAACAAAGGGAGAAAAGCCGATGGAAATTAATATTGGAATCAATGAAGAGAATCGTAAAGATATTGCCGATGCACTTTCGAAGGTATTGGCTGATTCGTATATGCTGTACTTGAAGACGCACAATTATCACTGGAATGTAACTGGAGAGCTTTTCCATTCTCTCCACGAGCAGTTTGAGGAACAGTATACCGAGTTGGCTGATGCTATTGATGAGATTGCCGAACGCATTCGAGCACTTGGTTACCGCGCACCGGGGACATTTAAGGAGTTCAAGGAATTAACGTCTATTGATGAACAGCAAGACGAGCCTGAAGCGATGGAGATGGTTCGGCGTTTGGCTGTTGGTAATGAACAGGTGTTGCGAACGGCCCGTCAGGCGCTTGAGCCGGCTAACGAGGCTGAAGATGAAGCAACAATTGATCTTTTAACAGAACGTTTGCACGTACATTCCAAAACGGCTTGGATGCTTCGCAGTCATTTGGAATAAATAGGATAACCCACTAACTCAAAAAATACTATTAATATGGCTTCACGAGAAGAGTACATTGACAAGTTGGAAAAGCAGCTGCGAGAATGGAACACACAGATTGATGAGCTCCAAAAAAGAGTTAACAAGGAGTCGCAAGATCTTAAAGCCAAACTCGATAAGCGAATGGATGAACTGAGAGAAAAACGCTCACGTCTGCGTTCAAAGTTGGATAAAATTAAGGACTCCGGCGATGATGTTTTTGACGAGGTAAAAGCAGACAGTGAAAAGCTTTGGAAAGACGTTAAAAAAGGGTTTTCCGAAATTCGCGAAATTGTAAAAGAATAATGCAGGTATAATTAATATACTGCAAGGCAGTCCGGTTGGGCTGCCTTCTTTTTTAAATGGAAATTAACTAATGTCTAAGGAGATAGGGTATGGAAGAAGTTAATTCGATTATTGATAGTATTGTACCCATATTAGTTCAATATGGGCTACAAGTGTTAGCCGCTGTTTTTGTGCTGATTGTTGGTTGGAGCGTGACGGGATGGTTAAGTAAAAAGGTGCGCAGCCGGGCTGAAAAATCTGAAACCATAGATGCTACTTTAACTCCTTTACTTGCCAAGGTAACCAAGATTCTTGGTCTTACTGTTGTTGTAATTTTTGTATTAAGTATGGTCGGCATTCAAACAGCCAGTTTAGTAGCCGTTCTTGGTGCGGCCGGCTTGGCTATCGGTTTGGCCTGGCAGGGAACGCTTGCAGATGTTGCTGCCGGTGTAATGCTGTTGGTAATGCGCCCTTTTAATGTCGGGGATGCTGTTGATATTGCCGGGGTCTCTGGCACAGTAAAAGAAATTGGTCTTGTTACCACGGAGATGGATACCTTCGATAATGTGGCCATGGTATTGCCTAACTCAAATGTTTGGGGTACAAATATTAAGAATATGTCTAAAAATGATATCCGACGATTGGACATGGTTATTGGCTTTGGGTACGACGATAATATTGACCAGGCCATGGAAACGATTAGGGATGTACTTAATCAGGATGATCGTATTTTGGAAGATCCTGCTCCACAGGTTGC
>JBEPWP010000175.1:0-4676 GCA_041642355.1 Fodinibius sp.
CGGGAATAGGTGCCATAATACGCAATCCCTTTGCCGCCGTTGCCATTTTCAAGTCATTCGCATAGCTCTCAATCTTACTGATTTTTACATCCGGTGCCGGATCGAGTTCGTAAAGCGTAACGGTCGGACCCACAATTGCATTAATACTGCGGATCTCGATGTTATGACGCTTCAGCTTATCAAGAATTATGCGTTTATTTTCCTTGATTTCATCTAAGTCTACATCATTACCCTCGTTGGGAGGAGAATCCAACAGATCAATTGTAGGGAATTTATACTTGACCTTGGGAACTTCCTTAGCCTTGTCTTTATTCTGCTTGTCGAGCTCTTTTTCATCGGCCTGTTCGTCTCCTTCCCCTACATACACCGAGATATCAACATCATCCTCTTCATCCTCGGCAATTTTCTTTTTCTCAATATCAGCACGGGGACGCTGATCAAGCGACTGTATTTCTTCCTGTTGTTGCTTGCGTCGCTCAATATCCTGCTGATGCGACTCTTCTACAATTTCATCAATTGATTTTGGTTTAGACTCAGCATCCGGCTCATTCTCTTGCGGTTCCGGCTTTCTTCTTTTCGACCTTGACTGCTGCTTATTTTCTGACTGCTGGACCTGCTTGTTACGCATTTGCTCTTCGGCCTGCCGCTGCTTCTCAATCTCTTTCTGTTTGGCTTTCTGCTCTTTTCGCTTCCGCTTCTCCTCTTTCTTCTGCTCGCGACGTTGCTTCCATTCCGCATACGAAGCTTTAATATTAGCAATCCATTCCTTAACACGTTCCACGGTATGCTGCAAGTCGCGATCTAGTAGAGCCAAGAGCGTTGTTAGCAAAAACACACCCAGTATAATAATGGAACCAATACCAGTAATATTTTGCAGAATACGTGCTAAATAAAATCCGGCGGAGCCATTCCAAACCAACTCCAACCAATCGTAATTGGTATTAACCCATCCCATAATAGTAGCGAGTAACACCATACTCCAAATGCCATACGCGGTAGGCCATAGCATATGACTAATATCACGATCCCTGAAGATAAACCACCCGTATCCCACAATAATTAGAGGCATGATAATGCTCATATATCCAAACAGCAGGTGGACAAAGAAGTGGGCAAGATAGGCCCCTACAACACCCAATCCATTTTGGATACGAAGTGCCGGCCCCTGGTCCAAGGCAAACAGACTATCAGTAGAAAGTGATTGTATTAGCGTATAGTCTGCTGGGTTATAGGTAACTATACTAAACCCCAGCAAGCCACCTATGGCCATTACTAAAATCCCGAAAATTTCCATTTTGCGGGAATGAGAAAGACCTCCCAAAAAACTGTCGGAATTATTTTTCTTTGCCATTTATATCAGTAATGATTCCTTCATTTAATGCCGGTAAAATATCCGTAGTATTGCGTTGACAGCAATACTCAAGATCTTCTTCGCTGACAATATCCCTGAGTCGTACCGCATAATTCGATGACTTGATGCTATTTTCTATATCATCACCAAATTTTTCATAAAGACCAAAAGCTACTTTTGCCCCGTCACGAGCCTCAGCAGTCAGTTGACCGCCACAAAGTTCGTAAATAATATTCCCAGCACAAAGCATATCCTCCAACGACAAACGTCCGCGCCAGCCAGCACAAACAAGTAATACTTCCTCATCGAGGGTTTGCAAATAATCAACAATGGCTTTTAGATTCAGAAATGAACCAATAATTATTTGATCGGCCAGGCTGCACCTACGAATCGCTTTGGTCCCATTCGTGGTATTAAGGATAATGGTCTTGCCTTTCACAACCTCCTCGGTATGCTCCAAGGGGGAATTCCCAAGATCATAACCCTCAATGGTAACGCCATTCTTTTCCCCGCTCATCAAAAAGCTTTGAGCATCAAGATTATGCGAAATCTTGCTGGCATCATCCATATCCTCAACTGCTATAATGCCCTTAGCCCCATTCTGAAGAGCTGTTACCATTGTTGAACTAGCCCGAAGAACATCAATAATCACCACCGTTTTATCGCGCACATCCTCCTCTTTAAAAGAATGCGCCGAAGAAAATACATCAATTTGATTTATCATATATGATACTTATTACGAACTCTGGTTGATATTATCCGCTGTACCGTTTTACGGCTACTTTTATTTTACAAACGGTGGTTTTGTTACTGTAGCCTCGGCTTTTTTGTTTCGGATCTCTACATAAACCGTATCTCCTTCCTCGGCATAATCAACAGAAACATAACCCATGGCAATGTTAGTACCCAACGTTATTGAACGTGATCCGCTGGTTACAAAACCGATCTCATTATCATCTTCATCAACAATTGTATAATCTTTGCGTGGAATAGAGCGCTTATCATCGATAGTGAGTCCCACTAATTTTCGTTGCAATCCTTCTTCTTTTGCCTGTAACAGCGCATCTCGTCCTACAAAGTCGCTTTTATCCAATTTTGTGAGCCACCCCATGCGTGCCTCCAGCGGATGAGTATCTTTGGTGATATCGTTGCCATAAAGCGCAAACCCTTTTTCCAGTCGTAGCGTATCCCGAGCACCGAGTCCACACGGTTCAATTCCAAACTCTTCGCCCGCTTCCATAATGGCATTCCAGATGGCTTCGGGATCGACATCATCTTTGTTAAAATAAAGCTCAAATCCTTTTTCTCCGGTATAACCCGTAGCCGAAAGCGTTACATCATCAAAACCAGCCAAGGTACCCAGCTCAAATGTATAAAATTTGATGGCCGAAAGATCCGTATCCGTCAGTTTTTGCAACGTTTCAACAGCTTTGGGACCCTGAACAGCCAGTAGGCACGTATCATCAGAAAGATCAGTAAGTTCAGCATCAAAGGAATTCTTTTGCGCAATCCACTCAAAATCCTTTTCGATATTCGAGGCATTCACTACCAAGATATATTCATTTTCATCAAGCATATAAATTAACAGATCATCGACGATTCCGCCATCTTCGTAACACATGGCAGAATACTGTGCCTTGCCTGGTATCAGCTTCGCCGCATCGTTAATCGTGACATACTGAATCAAATCCAGCGCCTCATCGCCGGTTACATAAAATTCGCCCATATGGGATACGTCAAACATACCCACCTTTTCACGTACGGCGGTGTGCTCTTTGCGGATGCTGTCGTACTGCACGGGCATCTCAAATCCGCCAAAGTCGATGAGCTTCGCTCCAGCTTGTTCGTGAATATCGTAAAAGGGCGTTCTTTTTAACATGATGGTTTGGCATTTCTTTGATTTCAAAACTTTCGGTCGCCCAAAATACGGATTTCGCAATAGAATTTAGAATCATATTCCCATATTGATTTGCTTTGTCTCTGCCTTGCTTGATACTCGGGTTGCAATGCACGGCATTTTGAGGTTGAGTTTACTGGTCCAGACTTAGTCATTGCTGTTTTAATCAATTGAATTCTTTTTCCCCGGAAACCGTTTAGCATCTGGCAAGAAATCATTATCTTTCAAGACTGAAAAAATTAGCCAAAACTGAAGATATTTTAACTCATGGCCATTAATAAGCAGCAAGTACGCACGGCACTTACACATGTGATGCATCCTGAGATGGAAAAGGATCTGATAACCCTGGATATGATTGAGGATCTGATTGTCCAAGACTCGTTCATCACCTTTACTATCGACCTCCCTGAAAAAGATCCCAAGCTGGAATCCAAGCTTAAAGAGCTGTGCGAAGACGCCATCCGCAAGTTTGTGGACAAAGATGCGGTTTTGGACATCACGACTGCGGTCAACATTTCGAAATTCCGCAACAACGAGGACAAAGGCGAATTTCCGGGACAAGGTCATCGCAAAAAGCGTGAAGAGCAGCAAGAGCAAGGCGATGAGGAAGTGCTTTCGGGCGTAAAAAATATTATTGCTGTCGCTTCAGGAAAGGGCGGCGTTGGAAAATCTACCGTTGCTGTAAATCTCGCTTGTGGATTAGCTCGTACAGGCGCCAAGGTTGGACTGCTGGATACCGACATCTACGGGCCTAGCATACCTACGATGATGGATGCCCACGGGCGACCCAATATTACCACGCAAAAGAAGCTTATCCCGAAAGAAAAATACGGCGTCCGCTTTCTGTCCATGGGTATGCTCGTTGATCCCGATCAGGCTATGATCTGGCGTGGGCCGATGGTGACCAGCGCTGTTAAGCAATTCATGAATGAAGTAGAGTGGGGGGAACTGGATTATATGGTACTCGACTTACCTCCCGGAACGGGCGATATTCAGCTAACGCTTGTACAAACCGTTCCGCTGACTGGTGCCGTGATTGTTTCTACTCCGCAGGATGTGGCCCTCGATGATGCTCGAAAAGGCGTGGCGATGTTCAAAAAAGTAAATGTACCTGTGCTGGGAATGGTTGAAAACATGGCCTACTTTATTCCCGAGGATATGCCGGAGAAAAAATATCACATCTTTGGCAAGCACGGCGTTCGCAACCTGGCCGAACGTATGGGTACTAACTTTTTGGGCGAAATTCCGCTGGAGCAAAAAGTGCGCGAAAGTGGCGATAGCGGTAAACCTATTGTTCTGGGTGATATGGAAACGAAATCATCGCAGAAGTTTGTGGAGCTCTCAAATAACGTGATTCAACAGCTGGCTATCCGCAACCAGGAGCAAGATCCCACGGAGAAAATTGATATCAAGATTAAGCCGTAACTC
>JBEPWP010000176.1:0-4656 GCA_041642355.1 Fodinibius sp.
TTTATGGTTGTTCCACTGACGGGCACCGCAATACTTTCTGTTTTATTTGGGATTTATCCTAATCTGTTTTTCAACTTTTTTGATTTAGCAACATCAATAGCTTCAACCATTTTCTAACACTTGTACTTATGAAGAAGTGGCACTGGATAGCACTTGGCATCGTTTTTATCATCAGCTTAGTACTTGAGTTTGGGTTTATGAAACTCAAAGATCCGCACTGGTGGAACCATATCCCCGCGTTTTACGCAATCTGGGGATTTATCGGATGCGTTGCTATCATCTACATCTCAAAGTGGTTAGGCAAACTTTTCATTTTAAGCGACGAAGATTACTATGATCGTTGAGCTACTTTCTGTACCTGCAATTATTTTAATTCTGGGAGCCTTTCTGCTCCCGCTGATACCGGAGCGTCTGCGCAGCTCTGCATTTGTTCTATTTCCGTTGATAGCCCTCGGTGTACTATGGAATCTACCTGAAGGCAGCTTATTACAGCTACCCTTTGCCAGTTACGAATTGCATCTGCTAGCGGTTGACTCACTGAGTCGCATTTTCGGTACTATCTTTGTGATGATTGCCATCATCGGCGGCGTATATGCATTTCATATTAAAGACTTGGGACAACAGACTTCAGCATTGGCTTATGCAGGTGGTGCCCTCGGTGTTACTTTTGCCGGTGACTTCTTTACCCTGTTTTTCTTCTGGGAAATTATGGCAGCCGCTTCAACATGGCTGATATGGGCACGCCAAACCGAGGCATCCGACAAAGCCGGCATGCGATATGTGCTGGTTCATATTTTCGGGGGCGGGCTCTTAATGTCTGGAATCCTGCTACACCTTAACGGTGGCGGATCATTCCTTATTGAAAATTTAGAACAGACCTACTCACTTGCAAATATTCTCATGCTGCTTGGTGTGGGATTAAACTCAGCTATTCCGCCGCTGCACGCTTGGTTGGCTGACGCTTATCCCAGAGCCACAATTACAGGCGCGGTATTTATGAGTGCCTTTACCACCAAATCGGCGGTTTATATTTTGATTCGCCTGTTCCCCGGTTGGGACATCCTGGTATACTGGGGTGTAGCCATGGCTCTGTACGGTGTTGTTTATGCCGTACTGGTAAATGATATCCGAGAAATTCTGGCCTATCACATTGTCAGTCAGGTGGGCTATATGGTAGCCGGTGTAGGCATTGGTACGGAGATGGCCATCAACGGAACCACGGCACATGCTTTCAGCCATATTCTTTACAAATCGCTCTTATTTATGGGAGCTGGTGCAGTAATCCACGCAACAGGTAAGAGCAAACTTACCGAACTTGGAGGGTTTGCCAAGAAAATGCCTATTGTCGTTGGATTATATATGATTGGAGCCTTCTCGATTTCGGGATTCCCACTTTTTAACGGATTTATCAGTAAGTCGATGGTAGTAAGTTCCGCGGGTGCCGCACACTTTCCAACCGTAATGTTGCTGTTGATATTAGCTTCGGTCGGTACCTTCCTGCATACAGGCCTCAAGCTTCCATACTTTACGTGGTTTGGTGAAAAGAAGAGCAATTTTAGCGTCTCCGACGTCCCGTTGAACATGAAGATAGCAATGGGTATGGGCGCCTTTTTCTGTACGCTCTTCGGCGTTTATCCCGATCTGCTGTACAGCTATCTGCCTTATGCTGTCGATTATGAGCCGTACACCGTTTATCACCTGGTAGAAATGTTGCAGATTCTCGTATTTACTTTTGTTGGATTCTGGCTGCTGCGCAAAAAACTCGAAGGAACACCTCATATTGCCCTCGATACCGACTGGTTCTATCGCAAGCCTGCGGACGCCGTTCAATACGCCTTTGTACAGCTACCCAACCGATTCTACGGCTTTGTAGAAGAAACTTCGCTTAATATTGCAGGTCGGTTATCCAACATTGCTAAAAACCCACTGCAAGTGATACCATTTATTTCGAAAGTCAATGGCAAGCCTGTTAAATCGGACGATTTCTCTGCTTCCATTGGGGCAGCCCTGGCCTTTATCCTCTTCGGATTTATTGTAGCCAGCCTCGTAGTACTGCTATAGGATAGTAGGCCAGTTTGAACGACAAAAAACAATTAAAACTAGGGCATCGGCTCAAACCAGAATGGGCATTAGCAACCTAATTGCCACAATATCTCTGAAATAACGTTTCTGATCCTTTAACACTGTGAAGCAAGCCTTATCTTCACCTATTCTCTTTGAGGAAGGAAGCTAATCGAGCTACGTGAATAGCACTAGGAAAATATCGTCGTTAGAAAATATACTAACTCATCAAAAGACTTTGCCAACCACCTCTATAATCAATAAAATATATTTTAGAAGAAACTTTTATGATCTTTGAAAAGAAACAGATTTAGATAAAATAATTACGCAACATCTTTTGGGTCAGCCCTCCATCGATCTCATCTTAGTACTACCTTCATGAAATTCGAATCTACTAAATACATCAAGTTACAGAATCTGTCCATTTACCCTGTCCTAGGTGTCTAAAACATTTTATGGACAACCATAAAAAAGCTGCATCAATTAGCTTTCGCTTGAAAGAAGCTAAGCAATGCAGCTTTCATAAATTCTGGAGATCAGTATTTTACTAATCCCTAGTTCTTTTCCACTCTTTAACCTTTTCGATATCTTCGATCTCTCCTATAATAGATATTTCATCTCCATCTTCTAAGATCGTATAACCATGTGGAATCTTGATATTACCATTCCGTTTAAGAATCGTAATGAGACTTTCTCCCGGCAGATCAATTTCCATAATCTTTTTACCAATCAGCTCTTTCGTTTTATTATTTTCGCTGATAGTGATGTTGATAAAGCGTTCATCTCTGAGCAGAATTTCCCGGAGCTCTGATTCATTGGTAGCACTTTTCCATCGTTCGATAAAGTGCTTGGCATCAATCATTTCTGCAAGATGGGCAATCAGTCTTAGATGCTGACTCGAGTGCTCCGACGAACTAACCAAGAAAATCATTGCACACAGATTTTCCACATCACCGGTCTGTTCTTCATCAAGTACATCAAACCCTTCGGTAGACACCTTAATACTTTCCGGGATACGTACCAGCACCATTTGGGGCTGACAATCTTGATCCACCCGAATATGATTGATAACCGCACTATTACCCAGTGGAATAGTCCCCATATCCTGCATTTTACAAAAGCTATCCACCAGGAACTCCTGATCCATATCCAAGCGCTCAGCAAAAATATCAGAAGCCTGTTTTATAATCGTTTTGTAGCTCAACTCTTCATTCGGTTCATCAATCACGGCCGCCTGCGAAACCACTTGTTCGTAGGGATCCTCTTCTCTGAGCCCTTTCTCGCGAAGGATACCTCTCATTTCATGTTCAAGCCCAGTATCTTTACGCTTGCCAAGACGAGCATGAACATGAAATATAGCTCCCTCCCGATCAACATTACCATAAGCGTAGTAATAAAACCATCCTATACTAAAAATACTTACCACCAACGTGAAGAGAATTGAGAGGAGTCCCATCTCCAGAATAAGTACAGCAGAAAGAATCATCCCAATAATTTGCACCCAAGGATAAAATGGGGAATTAAAACCAGGATCATACTCCTCAATTTGACTTTCGCGCATAACAATCACGGCCAAATTTAGCAACCCAAATAGCAATAGCTGAAAAGCACTAGCCAATTTGGCAACTTCTGCAACATCAAAAACTACGAGAAAGAAAATCATTAAAAACACCGTAGCAATAATGGCAATAACGGGCGTCCCCATTGACCCAATTTTTGAAAATCGGTTATCAATTAGTTTATCACGTGCCATCGCCAACGGATACCGTGAAGCCGACATTATACCTGCATTACCGGTAGAGGCAAAAGCAGCCACCGCGGCTATCACAACCAACAGAATACCAGTTTCACCCGGCAGCCAGCTCATAAAAGCTTCTCCGGCCGTTGCAACAGGCGTAAGATCTTCTCGGAACTCAACGGGGTCTAGTACTGAAACCATAATAAACACACCAGCTACATACACAAATATCGCTGACATGATAGAGAGGAACATACCCCATGGGATATTTTTATCGGGATTACGAACCTCCTCGGCCACACTGGCAACTTTGGTAAGTCCGGCATAGGAAACAAAAACCATCCCCACGGTGGCCCAAAAACCGGTAGCACCATCTATGAATAGAGGCGTAAACTGAGTACGAGTTACCTCAAAAAAATCAGCAGAAAAAACGGAAAACAATCCCTGGGCTATATAAAATGTCATAATGCTTATCAGGGCAGCAACCAATACTTTCTGCAGGGCGGTAGTCTCTTTGGCTCCAACAACATTTAAGACTCCGAAAACAATAGTTAATACTACAGCGACCGGTACAATGGGCAGTTCAATAAAAATTGAAATGTAAGCCCCCATCCCAATTAATGCGAAAGCACTTTTCAGGACTAAAGCTAGCCAGGATCCATACCCTCCAACGGTACCCATCACCGGTCCAAGACTTCGATCGATTATATAATATGTACCTCCGGCTTTGGGCATAGCTGTAGCTAATTCTGCTACACTAAACATGGTTGGTAATACAAGAAGTCCCGAAACAAGATACGCAATAAATACCGACGGACCTGTTAATGCCGCAGCAATACCCGGTAATAGAAAAAATC
>JBEPWP010000177.1:0-4645 GCA_041642355.1 Fodinibius sp.
CCCAATCTTAACCATATCTCTAGGATTTAACGCTATATTATTACCCCCCATATAATATCCCTGCGGATCTCGATCCCAGCCCCCAACGGTGATATTCATTGGCCTAAACAGATATTCTTCAGCAAAGGCTTTGGTGCTCATCCCTGTAGACTTTTCTAGGATTACCGATAATAAGTGAGACGTACCTGTACTGTATCTCATATCACCGCCGGGCCGTTTTTCCATAGGTTGATCCAGCACAAATTCAACCCAGTTATCACTAAACACCCAGCGCCCATAGTTGTGAAAGCTCGTTGTTTCCAGTCCCGATCGCATGGTCAGCAGATCTTTAATTGTAATTGATTCCTTAACAGAATCTGGATTGGCTTCAAAATAATCCTCAAAATAAGAATAGATGGGTTCTTCTACTGACTCGATAAATCCTTTGTCAACTGCAATACCAACCAATAAAGAGATAATACTTTTGGATGCCGATTTGATATTCGTCGTTTCGTCTTTCCGCAACCCACCAAAATAGTATTCTGCCAATACCTCTCTATCTTGTTGAATCAATAAACTGGTTACTGATTCAATAGATTCAGCCTGCTTTTTAATTTGTTGGAGAGATACGGAATCTGGTGAAAATGTGTCTTGCGCTCTGACATCAAAAACACTCAGGAAAAAGATTATAAGTAAACAGCCTACTGTACTTTTAATGGGGTTCAACATATGCCTGTGATCTTACTCTATGTTAAAAAACCGTTAGAAAACAGTTCTCCATTTGGTTGAAGGACAAATAAGACCAAAAGGTTCCAAATTCTAAAACATCAATCTACGGATGAAAACCTATCTTGACACTCACTAAAACTCAGCATTCGTGCTCACACTCGGAGTAGAGCTAACATCAAAAAAGCGAAGCTATATACTTAAAAATACCCGATTACAGTTAAAGTTTTCTATTAACTGTTACAGCTAATTATCCAAGATGTCATCAATTCTATTTTTCAGCCTCCTGTCATATTCTTCCCGCTGGTGCGAAGGGACCGAAAAGTGGTAATCGGGGTTAATGATAATCACCTTGGTCTGACTTTCATCTATACGTTCCACAATAACCTCTCCTTGATCCTTCTGAACCGACTCGTTATTAACTGTGGCTTGAGAATTAAAAACAATCGTATACTTGTTTCCATCGTCCGACTTTTGAGCAAAACTTATGTTGAGCGAACTGCCACGGATAGCCTGCTCCACCGTTTCTACCATCATATTGAAATCATGATCGTATGTAATAGAACGGTCTCCCGAAGTAGTTTCAAGCGATCCGCACCCCTGTACTAACAATCCAGCCGTTAAAACCATAATCCATAATTTTATCTTCACTAATTTCATATCTAACTGTCCCCTTGGCGTTTAATTAACATATGTACCATATCCATTATAAAAAAATTACGCGTTAAATCTACCGTTCTCGCTTTATATTTGTCAACCTACTGAAACTAGTTTGACTGTTGATTACTTTCAGGTTTCGCCTTTTTGCTTTCCCTCGTATATTTCAGCGAATTAACACTCACTTTCGGGTTGTATACTATGCCAAAAAAACCGCTGCTTACGGTTTCTATCGTTGTACAAAATCATCGGGATGTCATCGAAACAACGCTAACCTCTCTTTATGAGATTTCAGGCATACCTTTTGAACTTTTTATTGTTGATGACGGATCAACAGACAACAGTAACGAAGTCATTCATTCTGTTCTGGACTACTACCAGCATGAACAGACTTTTTATTTTACTCATGATAAGCCAGTTGGGTTAGGCAACTCACTTAATGAGATATTATCCCAAAGAAACGGGCGGCTTTTTTGGGCACCACAAACAATTACTGAAATTGATACAGACCAGTTTGGTCTTCGACTAGAACAGCTTACCGAATCAACAGACAGTTTTTTAGCACTTCAAAACCATCAGTTACCCTCTTCTTACAACGAATGGATTCAATTAATTCGACAAAAAAACTGGCCGCAAAATGGTTCGTTTATCTGGGATTTATCTGCCTTATCACCCGGAAATAGATTCTTTAATCCTTACCTCAATAAATTTCACGGACTTGAGCTGGCTGCCCGACTTGGTGACGTGGGAGCTGTTAAAAGTACGAAAAACTGGTTTACGCCAAGTAGCCTTTTTGAAGCTACAGAACCTAATTTTAAGCTCCGGCAAGAACTGCTTCTTACACTGCTTCGTAGGGCTGACTATGGAGGGTCAATGCGAGAGTCTATTCTTGAGTCCATTCAAAATCTACCTGCCAAAACAAAAAAGTCGTACGACAACGAACTACTAAACGAAGCTGTACAAATGAAACAGGATGGCCGATTTAACTCGGCCCTGGAACTTATTGAAGAAGTACTTGAAAATAACCCAAGCCACAGCGGAGCTCGTAATCTCAAAATTGAAATTCTGGAAAAAAAGCGCCGATATGTCGAGGCATCTGAGCTAAAGCACCAGGTTTCACAATCACAAAAACAAAAAGCGGAAAAGGTAGAGGAAGAAAAAGAAAAAAAGGAAAAACTAAACCAGCACCAACCCCCTAGTGAAACACCGCAGTCCACCACATCTAAAGATGTTACAACAAGCCTGATCATTCCGACAACTACATATGGCAAACCCGCCCTAGAACATTGTTTACTTTCGGTTTCGGAGCATTGCGATACCTCACAACTTGAACTCATTGTCGTTGATAATGCTAGCCTAGACAATACCCACGACTATTTGGATGAGCTCAAGGAAAAGAACTTTTTGAACTGCCAGATAATCACCAACAAAAAAAATAAAGGCTTTGCCGCCTCGGTGAACCAAGCACTTGAAAAAGTCAATGGCAAATATGCCTGTATCATCCACAATGATATAGAATTTATTGATGATGCGATTTCTAAGCTGCGTAAACTAATGGAATCCCATCCTAAATATGCTGTCGTAGGTCCTACGACAAATAAAACACTAAACCCAGACCAATCCACACGTAACGTCCAAGATGGTGACCCTGACCTTATTCGCGCTGAATACCTTGACAGCTTTTGCATGATGATGCGTACTGATATGGAACTAAAAATGGATGAACAGTTTCAGCTAGCATTTTTCGAGGATATCGACCTCTGTTTTCAGGCACGATCAAACGATCATAACGTAGGAATTGCCCCTCATGTAGAAGTAAATCATCACTTTGGAACAACCACTTTTGCCCTGGATCTAGATACTGAAAGTGAACAATATTGGAGAAACGTATCTTATTTTAATGAAAAATGGGACATCGATGTTTTCTCCGAAGATGAGCTAAAATCTCTCAGCACGTTTGATCAACTGCTTGCACTTGACGATCTGGTCAACCCACTATTCCCCGAACCTACAATTCAAAAACAGTTTAAACAGCTATTTACCGATGAACTAAAAACGGAAATATTAAATACTCGTCACGACGAGGAAACTCTCTGCAAGCTTGTACACCTTTTTATGGTGATGGACGAGCGTGAAATTATGCGTCGGTTCGAAGACAAGCTCAACAATATTGACATTCCGGCATCTCTCACCTATCAGCTGATACGATTTTACTTCAATCGAAATATATATTCTCGTTGTACACATTACCTCAACAAACTTAAACCACAAAACGAATCACTGCGCGCCGACCTATACCGACTGGCGATTCTTGTTGAAAACAAGGAGTTCGACGAGGCGATCCCAATGTTAAAGGAACTGATGGATCACGCTCCTGCAAATCCAATGCTTTATAAGCTAGCCGGGGACATCCACAAATTCAGCGGTAATAAAGAAGAGGCTATCTCATTTTACGATCTAGCAGAACAAATCAATCCTTTTGAGTTTACCAACGAAGAGAAAGATGCGTTTGGATTTAAACTTTGAGACGTTGTTTGCCATCACAAGAAGGGCATAAAAAAAGAAAGACCCCACCGATCAAGGTAGGGCCTCCACTATTCATCAAGAGAGACGCCTAAAAAGGCGCCTTGTAAGATGGCTAATTATGGGCAAAGTTCAAAACCAGATCATTATTAAGTTTTGTAAGAGAATCTATTAGCGAACCATAATTTCAACCGTATTCAACAACTTTTTCAGGCTTTCAACGGTATCTAACTTATCCTGCTTTTCATAACTATTGATAAGATTTCGAATACTTCGAGCGAGGATATCCTCTTCAGTACTGTTTTTAAAATGTTCGCTTCTGGGTTCTACACCATTCTGCTTCAAGAAATAATAACACTGATCGTACGTAACCACCTTGCCATGATCAAATGGATCAATTAAAATTTCTTCGTTGGCCGTTTTATACTTCATCATAAAATGGATCGGCATGTTTATACCATAAAATGGGAGATCCAACCGACGGGCAATAAATAACACAATTAAGGCCAGCGATATGGGCAATCCTTCCCGACGATCAATTGCACGATTCAAATAGGAGTTATGAGGATTATAGTAATCACTGGTACTGCCACTAAATTCCAACTCCTCAAACACCAAGTTGAGCACCTTATGCATTTTCTGCGTCTCACTAAGCGAATAGCGAACATCATCGGCAATCATATCAGCAAAGCGATCAAGCTTTTTCTTATACTCCCTTTCACGAAGCGTAGGGTTATCAAATCGCGAAAGAATAAAAACC
>JBEPWP010000178.1:0-4633 GCA_041642355.1 Fodinibius sp.
CCGATCTGGTGAGAATATCCACCGGATTGGTAGCAATAATCAGAATAGCATTTGGTGCATAGGTATCTAATTTTGAAATAATATCCTTAAACACTGTAGCATTTCTGTTTAATAATTCCAGCCTAGATTCGTCTGGTGATTTTTGTCCAACACCTGCGGTGATAACAATTACCTGGGTATCTTTAAGATCTTCATATCCACCAGCTCGTATTTTTACATTTCCGACTAAGAGCTGGCCGTGCATTAAATCCATGGCTTCTCCTTCAGCCTTCTCTTTGTTTTGATCGACCAATATGATTTCACTTGCAATTCTTTGGTTGAATAAGGCATAAGCTGCAGCCACTCCAACATTTCCAGTTCCGATAATACCAACAGTTCTTCTTTGAATCATAGATATAATTTTAGAATCTATTATAATGTTTAATTATCAATCATTTCTTTTAATAATTTATTTCTTTTTTCTAATAATATATCTGGCGAAATCAACTTAACATCTTTGGGAAATTGTAATAGCCATTCATTGATAAAATCCAGATTATCAAAATAAAACTGTATCCTAAAAAAATTAGGTTTAGTTTTTATTTTATTAAAAATCTTTGTCGGCAAATTGGCCTGAAATCGCTTTACTGCTCTTTTGTGTACGTCTACTATTATTTTTTCCGAACTCTCGTCAGAACGAAAAATAAGGCCTTCCACGTCGATTTTGCCATATGGCACAAATTCAGCATCCAAAATTTCGATATCTGACATGCGATCGAGCACAAAATTTCGTGTATCTTCTCTTTTGTGGGAATGTCCGATGATATTCCAGTGGTCGCGGTAAAAAACGATAATATATGGATCTACTTTTCGGCTACTAATTTCATCTGTGGATTTAGCCCGGTAGTTAAAACGGATTGTTTTGTTTTTTGCGATGGCATTACTAATGACATACCAGTCGCCACCTTCCATTTTTTCAGCTCCAAAATTTAAATAGGGGTCAACCACGGTGCGCTTTTCTAGGGATTCCATAAAATCGCGTAGCTCTTCTGGTACTACTTCTTTTATTTTTAGTTCTACACCCTTGGCATCCTCAATAAGTTTTTGGTCAACTTGGGACTTTACAAAATTAAGTCCTACCATAATGGTCGCAAGTTCTTTATTTGTGAACATCAGGGGAGGGATCTTGTATCCCTGCATAATACCGTATCCGTGATACTTATCATGGGTAACTGGGACATTCATCTCGGAAAGGGCATTAAAATCCCGAAATACAGTTCTTCGGCTCACGTTGAATTTTTCAGCAATTTTATCAACAGTAATGCGACTGTTTGATTGTTGAAGCATAAGGATGAGCTTCATTCTGCGCTCGGAGCTATTCATTGATCAACGGGTAGGTTTTTTTAGCGGTCTATTGGCGTTCAATATAAGTGAAACCGCTGAGTATATCAGTTAAGAAAAGCGGGAAAGTCAGGGTCTATTAATAATAATTATTCCTTTTCCCTGATAGAAATCAGAGCCATTTGAAAGGTCAATGCTTGTAATATTTAATGGTTCTGGAATACTTTGAAGCTCATCTTGAAAATCTAATCCCTTGTAAAGTACAATTCTCTTCCATGACAAATGCTGAGTCATTTCAATAAGATTGTTAATCTTAAAGGCATGTTTTGAGATAAGAATACATTCTTCCTCATAGCGCAAATCTTCGATTGAACCATCTATAATCCCAATATTTTTCAAGCCTAAATCTCGAGCTATTTGCTTCATGGCAAAGCATTTTTTGGTAACTAAATCGTTGAGTACAAAATGTTTATTAGGATGAGTTATTGCCAAGGGGATGCCCGGTAATCCACCACCTGTTCCGGCATCTATGAATAGGTGATTTTCTTCAAAAAGTTCAAATTTGGATATCACCAAAGAATGTCGAATGTGATCCCAAGTAGTTTCACGTGGAACGTCTCGACTAACGAGATTCACACGCTCATTCCACCAAAGTAATTTATCTAAATATAGCTCAAGCTCTTTTCTATATTCATCAATTAGTTGGTCTGTTTGAGAAAATGTTTCACGTGGAACAGCTTTTTGTATGATATTATGTTGTTTCACGTGGAACCTATTTTGAGAATTTGAACTAGCTAAAAAGAAGGGTTAGTTATTTAAATAAACCATAAGGACAGAAACATCGCTTGGAGAAACTCCGCTAATACGACTTGCTTGACCAAGGGTTTCGGGGCGTATGCGCTCCATTTTTTGTTGTCCTTCTGAAGATAGGCTGTTTATTTTGTTGTAATCGAGTCCGTCGGGAATAAGAGTGTCTTCCTGTTTTTTCATCTCTTCAACCATTTCAAACTCCTTCTCAATATAGCCGGCATATTTAATCTGTATTTCAACTTGCTCATAGACTAGTTCATCCGATGTAATCTCAAAAGCTTTCTTTCTTAGCTCAGGATCTGCATTCATCAAGTTAAAGATAGAAAGCTCGGGACGAGGAATAAGAGTTTTTGCTTTTACTGGTTGGGATAGGGTAGATGTGCCTTGTTCTTTAAGCATGGGATCCATCTTTTCTGGATAAACAGTATAGTCGGCAAAGAGGTCATGGATCTGATCTATAGCTTCCTTCTTTGCTTTGAATTGCTCGTATCGCTCACCAGAAGCAAGCCCAATTTTATTCCCTAATTCAGTGAGGCGTAGATCGGCATTATCTTGACGTAACAAAATGCGATGTTCAGCACGAGAGGTAAACATTCGATAAGGTTCTTCAGTACCTTTGGTAATTAGATCATCAATAAGCACTCCTATATATGCTTCAGATCTTTTAAGAATAAACTCATCTTGCCCTTGAACTTTTCGGGCTGCGTTTATACCAGCCATCAGTCCTTGGCATGCAGCTTCTTCATATCCTGTGGTACCGTTAATTTGACCGGCAAAAAAGAGCCCTTCTGTAATTTTAGTCTCCATACTTCGTCGAATTTGATAAGGGGGGAAGTAATCATATTCAATAGCATAGCCTGGTCGAAGCATTACGGCATCTTCGAATCCCGGGATCGTGCGAAGCGCTTTATATTGTACATCTTCGGGAAGAGAGGTTGAAAAACCATTGAGATACATTTCATAGGTATTCCATCCCTCAGGCTCAAGAAATAACTGGTGGCTGTTCTTGTCGGAAAAGCGGTTGATCTTGTCTTCAATAGAAGGGCAATACCGTGGTCCGGTAGATTCAATCGTCCCATTGAACATGGGACTGCGATCAAATCCTGATCGAAGCATATCATGAACTTCGTTGTTCGTATACCCAATCCAACAAGTGAGTTGTTCTTCTCGAGATGGAAGGGATTCCGTCATAAAGGAGAAGGAATTTGGATCTTCATCTCCATACTGAATTTCCAATTGTTCATAATCAATTGAACGTCCATCAATACGGGGAGGTGTACCGGTCTTAAGTCTACCGACCTCGTAGCCCAAATTCTCAAGAGCAGCAGAAATTCCAATTGATGCTCTTTCGCCAGAGCGTCCACCACCAAAATTAGTATCTCCAATATGCATCAAGCCATTACCAAAAGTGCCTGTGGTAAGGATAACGGCATCGGCTTCAAAGGCTTGGCCCGTTGAAGTTTTTACTCCCGTCGCTCTTGTCCCATCATCAGAAGTTAAAACATCAACGACATTATCCTGGCGAAAGTGCAGATTGTCTTTCTTTTCAAGTTCTTCTCGCATAGTCTTACTGTAGAGCGCGCGGTCACTTTGACATCGAGGACTCCACATGGCCGGTCCCTTGCTGGTATTGAGTATACGGAATTGTACGCCAGACTTGTCGGCAACTTTACCCATAAGACCGCCAAGGGCATCAATTTCTCGTACCAATTGTCCCTTAGCTACACCCCCAATGGCTGGGTTACAAGACATTTTTGCAATGGCATCAAGGTTCATTGTTATGAGCAAAGTGTTGGCGCCAATTTCTGCTGCTGCACCTGCGGCTTCGCTACCTGCATGGCCGGCACCAACTACAATGACATCGTATTTTGGGAAAAGAGAATCCATAATATGTTATAAGTGTATGTTTTTATTACACTTAATAATTTAATTTATTGTTCAGTACTCAGCTGAATCAATCCTTTACTATAATCAGCGGTAAACTTGAGAGTCCCCAAAAATAAGGGTTTTTGAGCAAAATATTTAACGTTCCGTGGTATACTTATTATTCTGAGAAAGAGTGATCCAAAACGTAATATAAAGAGTGAGATAAGAACCAAAAAATGTCAAAGATTAGGAAAGCGGTAATTCCCGCAGCTGGATCAGGTAGTCGATTAAAACCATTAACAGATTATTTATCGAAACCCATGTTGCCTTTGGGGAAAAAGCCCGTATTGCAGCACATTATTGAGGAGTTAAAAGATGCGGGAATTGAAGAGGTTGCTGTGATCGTGAAAAGTGATAACCAAGATATAGAGAAGTATTTTAAAAAGGATTCAGCAGTAACTTTTATTATTGATGATTCTCTATCGGGGCCGGGCGGAGCGATATTAAAAGCGGAATCGTTTATAGATAACGATGATTTTATTGTTGCCTTTTCAGATTCTCCACTAAAAGGAGAGGGGCTTAAAAACTATATTGAAGAACTAATAGTCATAAAAAAGGATTGTCAAATTGCAGCGGC
>JBEPWP010000179.1:0-4609 GCA_041642355.1 Fodinibius sp.
GATGTCGGCTTTGGATTCCTTGTTGTTGCCGCTGGGGTGATTATGTAGCAGCAAAATACTGTTGGCTTCATTCATTACGGCTTGGCGCATGACTTCAGCCGGATCAACGATGGTAGCCGTAGCACCACCTGAGCTAATTTTCTTATAGCCCATTACAATTTTTGCATTGTTTAGGAATGCAACCATAAACACTTCTTTGGTTAGATCGCGTAATTTGGGGCCAAAATAGGCTACCGCGTCCTCTGGAGAAGTGATCTGCACCTGTTCCCCTAGGCTAGCCATTTGGATGCGTCGGGATAGTTCAAAGACGGCCTCAAGGGTTAGCGATTTTACTTTGCCCATTCCTGGAATAACTTTAAGATCTTGCCAACCTTTGCGAGCTAAGTAGCGTAGACCATCAAAATGTTCAAGAAGAGCCTGTGACATCTGTATGACGTTCATCTTCTGGCTGCCGGTGCGTAATAATATGGCAAGCAGCTCCGCATCAGAAAGACTTTCACTGCCATAATTAGTGAGCTTTTCACGTGGCTGCTCATCGGGATTCATCTCTTTAACGGTGCGCTTTAAAAAATCATTGGCTTCAAATTGCTCTTGATCAGACATAATTACTTACTCTTGATTTTAGGTTTATTAGTAAGAGTGATGTCAACGGAAATCCTTACAAAAAAGCTGATGGGAACAAGGTATCAGTTTGTTATTTTTAACAACATTTTAAAAGACGGGACTGTTAATTTCGGTTAATCTATGAGATTTTCAGTGCAACATTTTGTGAATGTATCGTAAAAGAATTCCTGAAATAAGTAAGAAAAAAATTAATTCAAAGTACATGCTTCAGACTTCTTGGCGAAAATTGATTATAGTAACAGCTCTAATAGTATTTTCTTTTCACGTTTCACTAGCTCAACCCGAAGTTGATAGCCTTGAGCAGATTTCGCCCTATACAATTGAAGATGATTTCGATATTTCAGCTGATCTATCTCATTCTGCTTGGCAAAAAGCAGAGCCTGTTTATATCAAACACCAGGTACAACCGAATGATAATGAGCAGGCTTGGATAGGAACAGAAGTAAAAATGCTGTACAGCGACGAAAACTTGTATGTTGCATTTATTAGCCAAGATCCCGATCCCAGTGATATTCGAGCTAATATTTCAGATCGTGATAACAGTTTTCAAGATGATTATGTAGGGATCATCTTGGATCCGTTTAATAACAACCAGCAGGCATATGAGCTGTTTATAAACCCGCTGGGTATACAGATGGACGGAATGCGAACCGGGAATAGTGAAGATATGAATTTTGATATGCTGTGGTATTCAGATGGTAAAATTACCGACAGCGGTTACCAAGGGGTTATGAAGATTCCCTTTAAGAGTTTGAATTTTCCCGAAAGAGATATTCACAACTGGTCGATCCAGTTTTTGCGTAATTATCCAAGGAATAACCGGTTTCAATTTGCCTGGAGCAAAGTGAATCTGGATAATTCATGCTTAGTGTGTCAAAATGGGGAATTGGTTGGAATGAAAAATATCGAAAATTCCAACACCATTGAGTTTCTACCCTACGGCATGAGTTATCAGAGTAGTACCATTAATGATGCTAGCGATCCCAACTCCGGGTTGGATCATGGACGCATCGACGGACGACTTGGTGGAAGTATTATGTATGAACCTACCTCAACCACGTCGCTAAACACTGTGATAAATCCTGATTTTAGTCAGGTTGAAACCGATGCGGCCCAAATTTCTGCGAACGAAACCTTTGCGCTCTATTATTCCGAGAAGCGACCATTTTTTATGAAGGGGAGTGATCTGTTTAGCACGCGAGAAGATCTGTTTTATTCCCGGATGATTAATCGTCCGCTTGCAGCTGGCAAGGTTACGCATCAGTCAAGCAATTATAGCATTGCATTTTTAACGGCTTATGATCGAGATGCTCCATTTATTATTCCCGGCCGTTATGGTAGCTCACTGGTCCAGTCAGATGTAGAAGCTTATAACAATATATTGCGCGGAAAGTATAATTTTGGAACAGAATCACATATTGGCGGATTGTTGACCACTCGAAATCAGCAGGATGGACATAATTATGTGGGCAGTATTGACTGGAATTTTTTGTTGGCCGATAACTATTATTTCAGCGGTCAATTGGGTTATGCAAATACCAAGGAAATGGATGATTTAAGCTTGTATGAAAATTCCAGAACCTTCGGCCACAGTTCGTATGATGCTTCTTTCAACGGTGAGCAGTTCGGAGGCACCTTGCTTAATGCCCAGTTTTCACGTCAGGCCAAATTTTATGATTTTTCATTTGGCTATACCTCCTATTCCCCAACCTTTCATACTCAAAGTGGGTTTATTAATCAGGTTGATCAGCGAAAATTTGATGCCTCACAAAGCCTCTCCTACTACCCGGGCTGGAATTGGTTATCTAATGGAAGTATAAGTGTGAATGGAACTTGGAGATATGATTTTGCCGGTCAATTTCAGGAACGGTACCTCTTTACACGGTGGAGCAATAATTTTGGTGGACAGACAAACCTGTCGATCAGTTTTTTGCCTGTAAATGATGAGCGGTTTCGAGGATCCTATTTTACGAAGATGAATCGTCTGATGATTGATGTAAGTACCGACCCGATGAATGAGTTAACGCTAAGCGGACATGTTGATTTTGGGAAATATGTAAATCGGCAAGAAAATCCTACTCTTGGAGAAGGATATAATATCTCTGCGGATGCTACCCTAAAACCTACCGCTAGATTAAAAATGTCGCTCAGTTATAATTACTCAACACTTTCATCGGCAGAGGGAAGTGAAGAATTTTTTAGCGGGGATATTTATCGGCTCAAAGGCAATTACAATTTTTCCAAGAAGTTATTTGCCAGGCTTATTACCCAATACAATTCATTCAGTGAACAGCTACAGATCTATCCCCTTGTCTATTACAAAGCCAATCCATTTACCAAGTTTTATATTGGCATGACGGATAATTTAAATCATTATAACCAATCGGGTCCCAATGGATATACTGGATTTAAAGAAACTAATCGCCAGTTCTTTGTGAAGTTCCAGTATTTAATTCGTAGTTGATTAAACGTTAATCGTGAGGTTTGAAAAGTAAATGAGAAACGGTAGAAGTGAAATGTGATGTGGCAAGCTTATAAATAGAAACTATCACCACTTTTTATGGTTGTTTTGTTAGCCCTACTTACTTCAAAATTCAAATTTGCCGTTTGACGTCTTATATTTCACGACTGCTTGTTTGATGCTAATCATCATCGGGACCGCCCATCAGTGGTTCATTCATCGCGCGGATGCTGGCATTGGGTAATCCCTCGGGATAGGCTTCTTTGCACATGTTGAGTACTTCTACCGCCATCTGGACATGCAATTCTTTGGAATCCTCATAGAACTCCTGGGCATCGTCGCTGAGCTTTGGTTTGCCGTGCAGAGGCTTGTCACTGACGCATAGCATGGTGGCATTGGGAATACGGTAGCGATAGCCATTAGTGGCCACGGTAGCCGATTCCATATCCACTGCGATACTGCGACTCATGTGAATTTTTTCAACTGTTCGGCGTTTAATAAACTCCCAGTTCCTATTTGCCGTGGTAAAGATCGTGCCCATTCGGTGATTGCGATTATATTTGTCGAGCACCTCTTTTAGAAATACGTTCATTAAGTAATTGGGCGTGATAGGAATATTCAGGGGTAGAATATTATCCAAAACACCATCGTTGCGCATAAATCCGGTGGCAAGTACAAAATCACCAATATCCTGGTGGTTACGAAGTCCGCCACAGTGACCGACCATAATCATAGCATCTGGACGAAGGACGGCAACGTGGTCGGTAATGGTTTTAGCATTTGATGGTCCCACTCCGATATTTATAAGAGTAACGCCTTTATTATTATCGAGCTTGTGGTGATAGGCTGGCATTTGAACGCCCTCTCGGGATGGGGTCACGCAATCGGGAAACATCTCTTGGAAAACATCAACATGCATATCATAATTGGTGAACAGGATATAACGTTGAAAGTTTTCGGGATCAGTACCGGTGTAGTGTTCTAATCGGTTGAGGGAAATCTCGATACGTTCTGGGCTAAACAGGAACAGTTTTTTCTGGGTAATATCCCAATCATCCTCGTCAGTATTATCGAGTAGGTCTGGATCATTGAGGGGGAGCCGTTCACGCGAAGGGATAATTTTTATTACAGCTCCTTTTTCACCTAGTTTTTTAAGTTCGCGCAGTAAATACCATCGAAAGGCTCCCGGTTTAGCCATCTCTCCCGTAATAATGGGATTATGTTTTGACCACGATCGTTTGACCAGTACTTTAGGATATTCTCCATTTTTATATATGGTTTCCATGGCATCGCAGGCTTGAACCATACGCTTATGGAGTTCTTCTTGAGAATTTACTTCGTCTGTTTCAAATTCAAATCGATCTGACATAAATCGTAACCTGTTCGCCTTATGAGTGAAAAATCATTCCAATTTACTATTGAACCGTGGTCGGTTGTCCGTGAAAATAAGGAATATCATACACCAATTTTTAATCTTTTGCAGCGAAAAATGAGATTAGAGGCAAAAGATGAACGTAATGAGGG
>JBEPWP010000180.1:0-4600 GCA_041642355.1 Fodinibius sp.
CAGCATTAAATTGGGAAAAGAATTTATTATAGCTCTCAATTTCTCCTTGTTCTGAGGGGAAAAACAGAATTCCTCCTCCGTCTTGCACAAACTGGCGTAGCCCCTGGTGCCAATACTCAGGAATATCCATCAATCCATTTAGTATCAGGCCGTCGTAATCTTTCCAATCTCCCTGATCAATTTCATTTACCTGCTTTTCCTCAAATAATATACGTGCATTCGTTTGCTGTGCCGCCTTTAATGCGGGCGCCATGTACGATGTAAATGATGAAGACGATTGGCTATTGTTTACTAATAAAATAGATCGCTGTTGGGGAATACGTACAACAAAATGTCTTTCATTATCAAAATCTACTTCATCTCCCTCCAAAAGAATTTTTCCCGATAGTGATCCCACTTCCTCCGGCACAACCTCAAATAAAAAATCTTTGGTTTGCCCCGGTTCTAAAGAGGTCTCGTATTGCCCCGTCATTTCTCCTTCTACCTGTAACGACACAAATTGGTTGGCAACAGCAGCATCACCTGTATTCTCCACTTCTACTGAAAGTGTCATAGCCGAACCGGGACTCAATAACTGGCTCTCCAAAGAAACTGATTTAACTGCTACATTTTGCTGTTTCGCTTCCTCAAGTTTTATAAGCTGAACTGATATTGACTGAGATTCTGATTGACCGTCAAGGTCAAGATCCTTCAAATTAGCTAACTGACTGACCTGGCCATCAGAAATCACATATAATACCGACTGGCTTTCCGGTGCATCATTAAGCTGGCGATATATTGCCTTAAACTGATCTTTGGTATAATGTCCACGATTTATCGCCGTTATATCATCAAGTTGCTCTGTAGCTCTACTGGCATTGACAAAGCTGCCATTTCCGACATCCGTAATGTTTGTCGTTGTTACGAGAAATTTATCATCTGAATTAGCATTTTGTATTATTCGATTGCCAACAGCCTTAGCCTGCTCAATGAGCGGTCCGTTAGTACCAATACGACTCATGCTAGCACTGTTATCAATTAAAATAGCAACTGAGCGAGATTCGGCGGAACTTGATGAGCCGGTTAACGTTGGAGGTAAAAAAGGACGGGCCAGCGCAAGAGCTAAAAATAGTATTGCTAACGTCCGAAGAGCTAATAATAGATATTGTTTGAATCGTATACGACGAATTGTACTTTTACGAAGCTCATTAAAAAACGACAGGGTTGAAAAGGCAACTTTTTGCGGCCTGCGCAAATTTATTAGATGAATGATCACTGGTAGTGCTACGGCCAAAAGCCCTAATAAAAATAGCGGATTAAGAAAGTTCATTTACATCAAAATTGTTACTTTTAAAGGCTCAAAAAAATGGCCACACATAAGCTATTAAATTAACAGCGATATTTTAATAATATTACGGAGAAAATTTGTCCCCATTCATGAATACCATTAAAGTTGCAAGTCTTTATTTATTTACCGCTTTATTATTAGTGTCATGTTCTGATATTTCCAATCGGAACTGGAAGGAGGCGGTGCCAGAAAAAGCGTCTTTTGTCATTATTCCTAATGAAGACGCTACGCTAAATTCAGTTCTTGATGCTCCTCGCACGCCACTATTAGATGATATAACCTCTTCGGCCGTTCAGCTTTTATCACGCGTAGATTCAACCTCCCAGTCACCAGTATCACTAAATGCCATTACCCTTTATCCGGATACTGATAATCAACTTGCCATTGTTTGGATGGCGCAGGCATCGGATGGATTGATCGACCGAATGAAAAACAATTTTTACTTGGATTTTGCTCAAAACCAATATGAGTTTAATGACATAAAAATCCATGTCTTGCATTTTGATGATCGTCAACTTTTTGCAACCCAGCTTCATGACGACTTGTTTATCTCCGAATCCAGCCTTGCCCTTGAAGAATCAATCCGAGCATATTTGGGAACGCAACCCCGGGCAAACCTATCGGATATTACCCCTGAAGCTGGAACTATCATCATGAATACGCCTTCTCTTGATAAATGGGCAGAACAGCTATCGATGGTAACCTATCGCCCGATGATTAAGAATGCCCTTGAAGGGACGGAACCCGCCTTACTATCCGTTACGCAAAAAGGCGAAGGGCAAGGTGCCGTACTTGAGCTTGCCGGCTCTATCCCACTCAACAAAAAAGTTCCATCTGATCTGGTTGCGGCTGTATCATCGACCAATGCCCCAATTAGTTTAGATCGATATATTTCGTCCAATGCAGCAGCTGCAGGCTTATTTCGATTAGAACCACGCAGAGTACCTCCGTCGACTCTACCCGACACTACGCATTTGGATTCGGTTCTCATTGATGAGCAAATTACTTATTCTGATATTGCCAAAACCCTGGATCCAGAGTTTTCTCTGGTGATGTATGCTCAGTCTGGATTTCTATCTACTGGCGAACACCTCTTTCTGCGGAAAGTATCTGATGTCCCTGGCCTTCGCCGAACCCTTAATTCACTGGTTCGTGATGATCAAATCCAGCGTGGAGAAGGAACTTATATCATCCAGAGTAATGCCATTGCCCAACTCATCGGGAGTTCCTTTTGTACATTCCAGAATTTTTATCTGGATATCATTGGTGATGTTGTCGCGATCTCAAAACGGAGAGGGCTTGTTGAAGCTGTTTCTTCCGATCGAAGTCGGCGTCGGACAATGTACTATGAACAAACTTTTCGGGATATAAAAGAGGATCTACCTGAAGAAATAAGTGGATTCTTTGTAGCCAATAATGATTTTTATTCGTTTGTAGAACCCTTTCTGTCTCCAAACAACTACCTCAATGCACTTACTTCTAAGTTTGATCTTTTAACGGCCTCTACCACAGCCAACAGTGACGATAATATTTCTTTCAGTTTAAAGGCTTATCAAACCCAAGACCGTTCTGCCCCCTATCAAGAACAATGGTTATTTCCTACCGGTTCTGATTTATCAGGTAAACCAATTCTGGCAGATATTGGAGGTAGCGACAGCGATGAAGTTATTTTTGCTACCGAATCTGGCAACCTATATGCCCTAGCAGCTGATGGAACGGTTGTGCTACAAGCCAACACGGGTTCAGATACTCCTGTTGGATCGCCTGTTGTATATGACTGGTATGGGACCAATCAGAATGTAATTCTTATTGCCGCCGGTAATAAAGTTTATGGATGGAATGATAATGGACAGCTGCTTCCAAAATTTCCTTTTGAGCTTAACGAACAAATTACATCTCCATTGATAGTAGAAGATATTGACCGGAACGGATTACCCAACGCTATGGTTGCTACCGCCGATCGAAAGCTGCACTTAATGGATGGTCGTGGTGAAAATATTGCCGGTTGGCCAGTTACTGCAAATGCTGAAATAAGAACTGCTCCAACGGTTACAGATTATCAAGGTGCAACAACTATTTTCGCCTTTGCGGAAAATGGGCTACATGGGTGGCGTGCTAATGGTAATGAACGTAATGGATTTCCTAAATTTATTAATGCTTCTTTAAACGGCTCTCCTGTACTTTTTGAAGATAACATTTTAGGAAATGCTGCCGATGGGTACTTATACTCTTTGGGGCCGAACCAGCTATTTGCTGATTCCCTCAACGTATTTGAGACAAGTACCGAGTCATCGGATATCGAAGCCGTTTATGCATCAAACAGTGCACTAGTCGGAACACCTTCCGTCAATAATTTAAGCGTACAAGATGGAGAGCAAGTCCATCGCGAACCGATGATTTTGACAATGAGCTCAAATGGCTCAGTATTTTTAATTAATAAGGAAGGCCAACTACGATTTACACAGAATATGGGTCAACCGGCTGCTCCTGAATTTTCACCTTTTGTTTCTGATATTGATAAAAACGGGCAAGATGACATTGTGGCGCTGGCAAACTTCGGCCGCCTTTACACTTGGGAGATTATTGATGGTGAACGTATTTATTCAGTACCTACCAGCGGCATGCAATATCCTATTGTAACTGACATTGATGGGGATGGCTACAATGAGCTTATTGCCCAAACGCGAGAAGGGTTACGCACCTGGACCATCTTCGGCACCGATGATGAAGAAGACAACAGCAATAGCGGCAATGAGACATCTGAAGAATAATGGTTTGTTCTATTACAGAATATCGCCTAAGGCTTGTCGTAAGTGACCAAACTTAAATTCAAAGCTATGTTGCTGCAACTTTTTGGGTTGCATGCGCTTGCTTGTAATAACAGGATTAGCCGCTTCGCCCAACACAATATCCAACACAAATTCCGGAACTCTAAAAAGTGATGGGCGATGTAACTGAGATGCCAATTCACTGGCAAATTCGTTCATCGTTACCGGGTTGGGAGCATTTAAGTTATACGGTCCCTTCATCTCTTCATTTTGTAACGGGTATATTAGCCCCCGACACAAATCAAGCATGTGAATCCATGGAAAATATTGCTCCCCGCTACCAATTGGTCCTCCAACAAATAACTTGAATGGAAGCAGCATCTGTTGCAGCGCTCCACCTTCTTTTTCAAGTACCACTCCAATACGCGGATTTGCCAAGCGAACTCCATATTCAGTAACTGGCTTGGCGGCTTTTTCCCAATCCACACATACCTTTGATAAAAAG
>JBEPWP010000181.1:0-4597 GCA_041642355.1 Fodinibius sp.
ATTGGAACATAAAGCTTATCGAACCTGATTTTGATACGGCCCAGGAACTGGCCAACGAATTTAAAGATGTACTTGTACTAAACGGCAATCCCACTGATCCTGATTTGTTGGCAACGGAAGGAATTACAGATACCGATGCCTTTATTTCTGTTACGGATGATGAGGAGTCGAATATTATATCGTGCCTGATGGCTAAACACCTAGAAGTAAAAAAGACGGTGGCACTGGTTTCCAAATCGGATTACATTCCTCTCAGCCAAACCATTGGGCTTGATGCCGCTATAAATAAAAAGTCGGCCGCCTCAAATGAAATCCACCGACATGTACGTGGTGGACGCGTAATTTCTGTTACGGCCCTGCAAGGTATAAAGGCAGAAGTTATTGAGCTGCAGGCAGCTCCAAAATCAAAGGTCACTAAAAAGCCTATTAGTAAAATAAATTTTCCCGAAGGCTGCGTTATTGGTGGCATCTTAAGTAATGGGACCACAACAATCGCAACAGGGAAATCACAAATTCAGGCTAAGGATCGTGTCATCGTATTTTGCCTGCCCGAAGCAATCGATAAAGTAACCTCACTATTTGAGTAATGCCCAAAACCTATCTTGATAACATAACCCGGGGCCAATTTAATTTATCGACTGTTTTTGGCGTTCTGGGCGCTTTTATTTTCTTCCTGGGATTTGCGTTACTTCTACCGATGATCATCGCTTTTATTTACGATGAAGAGGTCTGGCATACGTTTTTATACTCAGCTTCAATTGCTTTCGTGACGGGAGGAATACTCTATTATCTTTTTCGAACTGACGAGGAGCTACGAATTCGGGAAGGCTTTTTAATTGTTAGCCTAACCTGGTTATTTCTTTCACTAGTAGGGGCTCTACCCTTTGTAATATCAGGAATTTTACCAAGCTATACCGATGCCGTTTTTGAAACGATGAGTGGTCTCACCACCACCGGGGCAACTATTTTAGGGGGTACAACCAGCTGGGGATTTGAGAACCCACAAATAGAATCACTGCCACAAAGTATGCTCTTCTGGCGTTCACTGGCCCATTGGCTTGGCGGGATGGGAATCATCGTTTTAACTTTGGCTATCCTACCCTTGTTGGGTGTAGGCGGAATGCAGCTTTTTCAAGCAGAATCGCCCGGGCCAACCACCGATAAACTTACCCCTCGCGTTCAAGAGACTGCTAAACTGCTTTGGGGCGTTTATGTAGCATTTACCGGCATCGAATTCTTGCTCCTGTGGGTTCATCCATCGATGGATTGGTTTCAGGCCATCAATCACGCATTTGCCACCCTTGCTACTGGCGGATTTTCAACTAAAAACGGGAGCATTGCCGCCTTCGATTCGGCCTACATTGATGCCATTATAACCGTATTTATGTTCTTGGCAGGTATCAACTTTGCCATGCACTTCCGCTTGCTAAGAGGAAATGCTGAATCATTCTTTAATAACCGGGAAATACGTTTTTATTCCCTCATAACGGCCATTTCAATAGTAGCTGTTAGTGGCTCTCTCTGGCTTTTTGATGAATACGAGATTGGTAATGCCATTCAATATGGAGCCTTTCAAGCCGTATCTATTATCACCACCACAGGCTTTGGTACCGACGACTATGAACTGTGGCATTCATTTGGGGCCTTCTTTTTATTCCTGCTTTTCTTTACCGGCGGTTGTGCAGGCTCAACGGGTGGTGGAGTCAAGATGATTCGCTGGATGATTATCATTCGAAACTCATTCCGAGAAATAAAGCAGATTGTTCATCCCAAAGCTATTCTGCCTATTCGCATTGGCGACAAAACTATTGATTACAATATTCAACGTACGGTATTAAGCTTTTTTGTGCTTTACCTTATTGTCTTTGGTACGGGAGCACTCATCATGGCAACTATGGGCTACGACATGCAATCAGCTATTGGTGCCAGCATCGCCTGTCTAGGAAATATTGGCCCGGGATGGGGAGAATTTGGCCCAACAGAAAATTATGCTCAAATACCTATTATTGGCAAATGGGTGTTAATTATTATGATGATGATTGGACGCCTTGAAATCTTCACAGTATTACTGATATTTACCCCTACCTTCTGGAAACAGTAGTAGCTTAGGCTGTAATCCTATACTTAGGATAGAATGTACCAATACTTACCATTGCATCCCCTTAACATAGTTTATCACAACATCTGACATACTATGTCAAGCAGTATAACATTAGATGTCAGCTATACGCTCCCTTTACCCTTAAGACCTATATCCTTTGGGTTCCTTACCCAATTTTAATAGCCCAACTTAGAAACCGTGATAAGGCTTATAGATAAAGTGGTGAAGCTATTTGTGCATAATTGCCGATAAAAAACCATGATACTTGTAGCTTTCATAATGGTAATTGTAAATGACAAAACCTTGGAAATGGAATAAAATTCTCTGAAAGTAGCTTACAGAGATTTTAACACCTCAATAGAGGCAATATTTGGAATTCTAAAACCGAATCCAGCCGGTATCTTCAAGCCATTGAATGAGTGCTGGCAAAAAGGTAAGTGCTGCCACAAGGGTCATCCCAATACCGATAACGGCCATCATTCCCAGTGATTGCAAGCCCGGATGATTGGTAAACAACAGCCCCGAAAACCCGAGCATGGTCGTTAGCGATCCAATAGTTACATGTTGTCCGGTACTCGATAGGACATCCCACATGCTATTCTTGCCTTCCTCTCGGTATCGATGAGCCAGGTGGACCCCATTGTCCTCACCAATGCCCAAAATAGCTGGCAATACCACCAGATTATAAAAATTGAACATCATTCCCGTAAACATCATAATAGCAAAAAGTAGTAAAAGCCCAACTACCAACGGAAGCATGGCAATAATGGCCCAACGCAATGACTTAAAAGAAATAAGCATGAGTACAAACACCATCAGAAAAGTAGCGGCAACCATATATGGACTTTCTTCCCGCATGAGTTCCAGCATTTCTGCCGCAATAATTGAAGTACTTGCTGCGTAAAAAACTTTTCCGCTATCAAGTTCTACTTTACCCACATCATTTTTAAAGGCTATTGATTTTTCTCCGTCAGATAATCCAACACTGGGATATACCATTACAAAATTGCCAATCTCTCCCTCCTGAGTAACAAATTGACTCTTAAAATAATCAGGTACCTGATTTATGTTGAGTTGCTGCGTTGTTTGTGCAGCCTTTCGAAGTTTATCGAGCTGCTCATCCTCCTGTTCCACTAAAAATGGATCTTTCAACAATTCCCGTACTTCGGCGATGTCTTGCAGTTTGGCATTTGCAGCCGTATCGGATGGAGGAAACCGTTCCGGCAATGCCTCAACATCTAAAATAGTAGGACTCGTAGTATCAGTTGCCATGCGATGGCGCAATTTTTCTAAAATCTCGATAACCTGCTCCTGGTTATCAGCCAAAATATAAGCAGGATTACGTTTGTCAGAACTTGAGACCTGGTTTTCCAACTCGTTAAATTCGGCATATTCTGGAAACTCTGGTTCTAGTTCCCCAAAATCGTACTGAAAATTTAAATGCTGATAATTTAATGATACCCCAACAGATATTAGTAATCCCATCACAACGATGGAACGGGCAAATGGGAAGCGATGCATTAAGCTTTCTGAACGATCGCTGGATCCCTTCCTCTCGTTGAATAAAATCCAGTTAAACCGTTCAAAAATTACCAACAATGGAGGGATCATAAAGAGCATACTTACAAGCGCCAGAATAATTCCCGATCCTGCAATAAATCCAAATTCGGAAAACCCTCTAAACTGTGCTAAAATCAACACGAACAGCGAAAATGCTGTCGTAAGGCCACTTACTAAAATGGCTGAACCCGTATTTTCATATGTTTCAAAAAGTGAATCCATGATGGGTTTTCCGTCAGCTCGAAATTCGATATATCGGGCATAGTAATGGATTCCATAATCGATACCCATCCCAAAAAGAATAACAAACAGCACCGATGTCATTGTATTGAGTGTGCCCAGTACGAAATAAGTAATTCCAAACGTCCAGGCCAAGCTAATCACAAGGGGAATGCCAATCACCAAAATTGGTATCGGCAGTCTTAGCAGATGCTCCCAAAAACCATGTTCTTGCCCCTCCTCGTCTCCTCGACGGTAGTTGATGTATTTTTTGAATGAGAAATAGAACATCACCAATAGCAAGACACTTGAAATACCTGAGGCAAAACTCTTGAAAACGTCTCCCATAATGGAATCTATTTCAGAGAGGTGCCGCTTTAGGCGTCCTCCATATTCTACCTGCATTTCTGCGTTATATTGCTCTGGATTTATTTCTGTTAGCAAAGAATCATACGAGGCAAACATCCGTCGCAGGTAGCTTAAATCACTTTTGGATCCCGTAGGATATAGCTTGAAAACGGCGATTGTGCTATCGGCGCTAATGGGATATTCTGAGGGAATCAACGCATCATAACTCTCTTCAAAATCTCCCATTTCTGTGGATTCGGTCTCTTCTTCGTCATCAAAATCCACTAAAAAAGGATTGGCGTCTTCTTTGGCTTTCTGAATCTCATCGCGCAGGTAAGCCTTTATGTCATCGAGCTCATTGTGGGTAGC
>JBEPWP010000182.1:0-4571 GCA_041642355.1 Fodinibius sp.
CAGTAATGTAAAGGAAGAGGTTGGCTACCGAATTCCGTTTGAGATTTTTCAAGAAGATTTTGATCCTCCGCTTACTGATTTGGGAGATCAACTAGATGATTAACGATAATTTTAAATGTTGAGTTATCGATGAAAAGAGATTTTCCAATCTGGCTGAAGGGCACGACAATATTGTTGGGTATAATGTTGTTGTTCGTGGTTCTTTCTTATGGGAAATTTATTTTAATGCCCATCGCATTTGCCGCCCTTATTTCTATGATGCTGGAGCCTATAAGTGCATGGTTGCAACGGTATAAGTTTAATCGCATACTGGCAATTATAACCAGCATTATATTAATTGCCGTGATTTTGGGTGGTATCATGTCGTTGCTGTCAATACAATTTATACAGTTTGCTGATCGGCTTCCCGAGGCCAATGCCAAACTCCAGACATTAAGTAATGATCTGATACAATTTTTTGAATCGACCTTCAGTCTGACACCAGATCGGCAAGTACAATTTTTAGAACGGGGACTCGAAACGGCCATCGATAAGAGTGGAGAATACATTAGTACCGTATTGGGAGCTACAACTAGTGTATTTACGACCCTAGGACTACTCCCATTTTTGGTATTTTTTATGATGTACTACAAGAAAATGTACCGCACATTTTTACACACTGCTGTCGATGGAAATAATGATGCTATTGATTCAGTGATAGACAGCATCCAAAGTGTTACGCAGAATTATATTGTAGGTATGATTAGCGTGATTACGATCCTGGGCATTTTAAATGCGATAGGGTTATGGATTGTTGGGATTGATCATGTTTTATTCTTTGCGGCGTTTGCAGCTATTCTAGCCGTTATTCCTTATATAGGGATCATATTGGGAAGCCTCCCCGCAATACTTTTTGCTCTTTTGTTTACTGATTCTTTACTGAATCCCATTGGAGTGGTGGCCGTATTTGCTACTGTTCAATTCCTTGAAGGAAACTTTATTACTCCGAATGTTATCGGTTCGCAAGTAAGCATTAACCCCTTCATGGCATTAATTGCACTCGTAATTGGTGGACAGCTTTGGGGTATTTCCGGGATGATATTATTTGTACCCCTGTTGGGTATTTTGAAATGTGTATTCGATCAAGTTGAATCGTTAAAACCGTACGGATACGTGTTGGGAAATAGGACTGAATATGAAGTTGCTGAAGTAGAAGCTAAGAGTGGGAGTGATTAAAGCTCGCGAAGCCTACCAAAAGTTTTCCAAATGGCTCTCAAGAAGGGAGCGTAGGGGACACTACTCATAATTTTTAGATCATCTTTTAGAGACGATTCCTCTGCAAGAAATCGAAATAGCTCATCCAGAGAATTATTTTGCAAAAGCTGATGAAAAACTCTCAATGCATCCTTGGGATGTTGATCAATAATTTGGAGGAGCCAAAGATCGTACGCTTGGTATCGCTTTTGGGAGACTGGTTTGGGATCTAATGGTTTGCCTGATAACAGATTTTCAATAATGGCATCGGTTTGTTTTTGGATGCGTTTGAAGGTGTAACCGGTCGATGGTTTCGTAACACCCCCAACGGTACCTAAATTTAAGATATTCGGTTTGTACCATGGTTTGTGGGGCCGATCTTCCATCGGTATCTCACCAAACTCCTCTCGGCCGATACTGTAATCGAGTGGCTGTAGATTAAACCGGTTGTTTAAATATAGTGAAACCTTTTCTTCGTATTCCTTTTTTTTAAGGAGGGAGTCAGAAAAAACAGTGTATTCAATGAGCGCCGATGTTTGCGACCAAGGTAGTATATAGATGAAAGCTATGCCGTCTTCGAAAGTTCGATCAAAATCCATTAAGGTAAACCGGTTTTTCTCAAAAACTGGTTTTGAGGTGCTTATATCCCATCCTAAAAAATGTTGCAGCAGGGAATGACGAGGTTCATCACTGATATTCTTCCATGGATCGAAACAACTTTGGAAAATGTATTCTGCTTTAAAGGAATTCCTTTCAGTATGTAAGATGGGGTTACTGCCATTAAATGACAGCTCCTCGATTGGGGCTTCAAGTAGATCAAAATTGGAATGAACCTTAAGGCTGTTTAGAATGTGATTGCTAAAATCAATGCTTCGCAGGCAATAGTAAGGGTAATGGTTTAAAGGCTTTATTGCCCGATCATCCAAAGTGCTGACTTCTGTCTGGGTCCATTTCCGATGTATTAAGTTTGAAAAGGGGGGATCGGTAGCATCCCAAAAACACCAGGTTTTGTCATTTGCTGGAGTAAGCGATTGGTCGACGATGAGCACTTTTTTGTCTGACAGTGAAGTCTGCAGCATTTTCCAGGCCAAAGAAAGTCCCGATGCACCTGCACCTGCTATAATATAGTCGTATTGCTGCATATAAAATTTGATAATTAATTAAGTTGCCAGATTGCAAAATTCAGGGCCGATGCGTAGCTGATCCAAATTAAATAGGGGACGAGAAGAAACCCTGCCAGTCGATTCCTTTTCCAGAATAGAAGAAGAGTAAAGGCGATGGCAATCCATAGCAGTAAAATTTCTGCCAGCCCGGTTGAAATATAATGTTTCCCGAAAAATAGCCACGACCATAGTGCGTTGAGGATGAGTTGCACGAAAAACCATTTAAATTCATAATCAGATAAAGAAACAGAATCCATCCGCCAAACAAGCCAAGCGGAGGTTCCCATCATCACATATAGGATGGGCCAAACAACAGGAAAAACCCAGTTTGGAGGTGTCCAGATCGGTTTATGTAATAATTCATACCAAGTGCCGGGTTCAAATTGAGCCCCAAAAATACCCGCTAAACTACATATGACAATCCAAATCGGTAATCCGGCAATTTTTTTCATATTTATTCTAATAATTTAAGTTTTTGCAAGAATACAAGTTGCCAAAGGTATGGTAAGTGATTACAGACAAAAATCGTTTGTCCTCTTTTTGTTAAAACCTTTTTCGTAAGTTTTAATTATTATAGTGATAATTAATAAAAAACAAATCTGATAAATAATTTTTAAATGATAAATGTAAAAACATTACGATTAGAAGTTGTATGGATTTGTTTATTTTGCGCGATAAATAGTATTTCGATAGCCAGTACTATTGGAGATAACAACGAATGGCAGCCTGATACTTTTGTCACTGATCATTTAATTGATGCTCAAAATCGCGTTTCGTTTTCTGATTCACTTCGTTTAACTGAGCACAAGGTTGAAGATTGGATCAAAACTCGTATAAAAGTTGCTAAGTTACAGAATAAGATGAAGGAAAATGCTTCTGAATATGATAATGTCGTTCAAGCCTTTTATAAAGAGCGAAAAGATTTGTTAGTATCTTTGGGTTGGACGGTTCAGCGATTTGAGGAGGCAAAAGAACGCATTCAGGGAGCTGTGGCTGCCATGGATATTGCAGAAGATCTGGAAGCTAGTAAAGCTGACCATCAGGAAGATATTGAAGAGATAAAAGCCAATGAATTTTACACAGATCAGCAGAAAGATGAGTTGATCAATACAATGAATAAGATGCGAAATAAGCAAAAGAACCTGTTTATAGACCCGACGAAAAAAGATTGGCCTGTAGTACGTCCTTACAAAGAAATTTTTGAAGAAATGACCGACTGGATTGCCGGGAATATTCCTAATCCTCCAAAGCTTTAAAAAAAGAAAGGTGATAAAGTTAGTTTGGATGGGGTCATTATCTTTTCTGTCTAATAGTTAAGTCTAATATTAGTTATAGTATTTTTCTATCAGAAAACAATTTATATCAATAGATGAATTAGTTACTTTTTATAACTGATAAATGAAATCAATAAATCATGACATTTTATGGCTAACGAAAAAAATACTGAAAAAGATATAAGCAAATGCCCATTTCACAATGGGGATTCAAATGAAACCGCTGCCGGCGGTACAAAACTCGAAAAATGGTGGCCTGATCGATTAAATCTGGATATGCTTCGACAGCATTCATCCAAGGGCACTCCAATGGATGAGGATTTTGATTATACAGAAGAATTTCAAAAGCTCGATTTCGAGGCCGTAAAACAGGATCTCCATGATCTAATGACCGATTCGAAGGACTGGTGGCCTGCCGATTGGGGACATTATGGTGGTCTCTTTATCAGAATGTCTTGGCATGCCGCAGGTACGTATCGTGTTTCTGATGGGCGCGGTGGAGCAGCTGGAGGACAGCAGCGTTTTGCACCCCTGAACAGCTGGCCTGATAACGCTAATCTGGATAAGGCCCGTCGTTTGCTTTGGCCCATAAAGCAGAAATATGGTCGCAAGTTGTCATGGGCAGATTTATTAGTACTGGCTGGTAATGTTGCCATGGAATCTATGGGTTTTGAGACATTTGGTTTTGCCGGTGGACGTGAAGATGACTGGGAGCCCGATACTTCTGTCAACTGGGGGTCCGAAGAAGAGTGGTTGGATGATGAACGTCATGACGAAGAAGGTAACCTTAAAGGACCACTTGCCGCTGATCATATGGGATTGATCTATGTTAATCCTGAAGGACCAAATGGAGAGCCGGATCCGGAAAAATCAGCACACTTTATTCGACAGTCGTTTAAAA
>JBEPWP010000183.1:0-4553 GCA_041642355.1 Fodinibius sp.
ATCACTAGAACGCAGAGACCCGCTAGCTGCCTCAAATGATCCCTCTAACTGGCAAGCTAACAGTTCTAATGATGGCATCTCAGCTGGAAACAAAAATATCTCATTTCAAGAAGATACTGCTCCTCCAAAAATTATATTTTCAAATGTATTGCCCAAAGGTGGATTCGAAGTTCACTTTAATGAATTTATTAAGCAAACCGATGATATATCCTTTTATTATCGGGATCAACAACTGGCTGTTTCTAGGTTTGATTCCACTAACGCCAATTATATTCTCCTAGAATCACCCAACCCAAAAACAACCGCTAACAAAAACAATAATAAAACGCTTAAAGCCGAAAATATTAGCGATATCAAAGGAAATATCACCCAAAGCGCTGAAATTCCGATATCCCAGAAAATGCAAACAGGTGATCTCGTTATTAATGAGATCATGTTTAACCCGATAGCTGATTCCGACGATAACCTCCCAGACCAAACGGAATATATTGAACTGCGAAACACCCGGGACTACGCAATTTCTCTGGAGGGATTATTTTTGCATGATCAGCCGGATGAAAAGGGAGATATTCGTGATATTCATCCAATATCGACCACTGCAAAGTGGGTGCCTCCTCAGGGTCATGTACTCGTTCACGCCGATGAAACCACTAATTTTGAGGAGAGCTTAACTGCTACCTTTTTTGACTTGGATTCACCCAATCTCCAATCAATAATGCAAGCAGATCGATCTAGTCTAAGTTTAGCATCTTCCGAAGATGCTATCTATATAGCCGACAGCACAGGTGCTACCATTGATTCGGTATTTTATGATGAGAACTGGCACAACCCCAATATTATTGATACACGAGGGATTGCTCTTGAACGTATTAATCCCAATGGCCCTAGCAACGACCCATCCAATTGGGGATCGAACGTAACAGAAAAAGGTGGTACACCTAATAATGAAAATTCCATTTACCAAGAGAATTCTCAAATTGCGGAAGAAACCGGTATCAGCTTTGAGCCAAATCCCTTTTCCCCAGATGATGATGGCTACGAAGATAACCTATTTATTAATTACAAGCTGGATCATCAGGATTACTTAATGAAAGTACGTATTTATGATCGATATGGTAGGCTCGTACGCACAATGGCCAATGGTGAACGGGCGGGTTTTGAGGGCCAACTTATTTGGGATGGGCGCAAGGATGACAGGAGTCGAAATAGAATCGGTATTTATATCGTCATCTTCGAAGCATACGACAGTGCTTCGGGAAGTGATAAAACATTCAAAAAAACCGTTGTCTTAGCCCGGCAATTAAACTAAGTTTGAATGCCTCACTAGAAATTGCCTGCAAAGAGTCTTTTCTTAATTCAAATACCAAATTTCTAAATTTTAACAAGATATTAATGAACACTGCCCCTATTGGCATTTTTGACTCGGGCTATGGCGGCCTTACAGTCATGAAAGAGATTGTAAAAACACTTCCTGGCTACGATTATCTCTATCTTGGCGATAATGCCCGTGCACCGTATGGTAGTCGCTCATTTGATACTATTTACCAGTATACTCTGGAGTGCGTAAAATATCTTTTTGATCAAAACTGTCCCCTTATCATCCTAGCCTGCAATACCGCTTCAGCAAAAGCACTTCGGAATATCCAGCAAAAAGATCTACCCAAAATTACTCCCAACCGCCGTGTGCTTGGCGTGATCCGTCCAACAGCCGAAGTTATCGGAAAGTATTCAAAAACCGGCCATGTTGGCGTTCTTGGGACAAGCGGAACGATCAGCTCAGAATCTTATGTGATAGAAATCCAACAGCAATTTCCCGAACTTACGATCCATCAGGAGGCCTGTCCTATGTGGGTTCCACTTGTAGAAAACCAAGAATACGACAGCGATGGAGCCGACTATTTTATCCGACAACATATCGAAAGTATTCTTTCTAAATCTCCAAAAATTGATACGCTGCTATTAGCTTGTACGCACTACCCTCTGTTAATAGATAAAATTAAAAAGATTGCGGGGGATAAGATCACGATTTTAAGTCAAGGAGAAATTGTAGCTAAAAGCCTGGCCAATTATTTAGAACGCCACCCTGAAATATCCCAAAAATGTACTACTGGGGGAAGCCGTCGATTTCTTACTACCGATTCTACCAAAGATTTTGATGCCCATGCCAATTTCTTCTGGGGCAAACAAATTAAATCTGAGTTCATACACTTATAGATACTATGCCAACTCCTAAAACATTAGCAGTAATCGGAGGTGGCGCGGCGGGATTTTTTGCCGCTGTTAATGCCGCTCGTATCCATTCTAATCTTGAAGTTACCATATTTGAAAAAAGTCGGGAAGTCCTTTCAAAAGTACGTATTTCAGGCGGGGGACGATGCAACGTTACACACAACTGTTTTGATCCCGAAGTAATGTCTAAGGCTTATCCCCGTGGATCAAAAGAACTGCGCTGGGCGTTTGAGCAATTTCAGCCCAAGGATACCGTGGCCTGGTTCGAAAATCGTGACATTGTACTCAAAACCGAGAGCGACGGCCGCATGTTTCCCGTCACCGATGATTCGGCTACGATCATTAAATGCCTTAAAGAGGAAGCGCAAAAGTACAACGTCAATGTTCTTAATCGACATCGAGTAGAAGAAATCTCTAAAACAGATCAACAGTTCAAGCTGTCTATAAAAAAGCATAAGGATTCATTATTTGATGCTGTTCTTATTGCAACGGGTGGATCAAATCGGCGCAGCACTTATCAATGGCTCGAACAACTGGGACATTCCATTGTTGAACCCGTACCCTCCCTATTTACATTTAACTTTAAGGATAAAATATTCAGCGATTTATCAGGAATAGCTATTAAAAACGGTTCGGTAAGTATCAAAGAGACTTCCTTTGAACATAATGGACCGATTTTAATTACGCACTGGGGACTTAGTGGTCCAGCGGTGTTAAAAACATCGGCCTGGGCTGCGCGATATCTACACAAACAGGATTATTCGTTCACTATACGCGTAAATTGGCTTTATCCCAAAAATCCTCAAGAGGTACAAGAGGAACTCAAAAAACTCAGGGAAAACAATGCCCGTAAAACGGCTCAAAAACAAGATACGTTCCCTATTCCAAACCGTTTATGGATACGTTTTCTTGAACTTGCCAATATTAATACGAAAATGCGGTGGGCTGAATTATCCAATCAGCAGCTACATGAGTTAACCCAGGCGTTGGTTCACGCAGAATACCAGATCCAGGGCAAGACTACTTATAAGGATGAGTTTGTCACCAGTGGCGGTATTCCGCTGGATGAAATTAATATGGGGACGATGGAAAGCCAAAAAGTGCCCAACCTCTACTTTGCAGGCGAAGTGCTCAATATTGATGGCATTACAGGTGGGTACAACTTTCAATCAGCCTGGACTACTGGTTGGATAGCTGCACAAAATATAGGTTCCAGTTCTGCTACTTAACAGTCATTTCGACCAAAGATCTAAGCATTCGAGACTGACGTGAAGAAATTTAAAACGGCGTGTTTTAGAAACGGAACAAGAGATATTTTTACACTATTCAGCATGATAGATGTTGCTATTCCGCTCCGCTCGACATGACGATTCATTAAAAAACTCAAGTGCCGCAAATATTAAGGCTGGGTATTTATCACAACAACTTGCTGGCCAGGTTTGCCAACTCCGATCGCTCCCCTTTTTCAAGATTGATATGCGCATACAGCTCATTATCTTGCATGCGATCCACTAAAAATGATAACCCGTTGCTTTGTGTATCAAGATACGGCGTATCGATCTGAAAAATATCTCCCGTGAAAATAATTTTCGTATTTTCTCCCGCTCGTGTGATAATTGTTTTCACCTCGTGAGGCGTCAGGTTTTGCGCCTCATCCACAATAAAAATCACGTTCGAAAGACTACGTCCTCTGATATACGCCAGCGGAATAATACGCAGCTTGTCATTCTCCAGCATTTCGTCCACCTTCTGAAATTTCTTGCTGGACTCCGAAAACTGATTTTTAATAAACGAAAGATTATCCCAAAGCGGCTGCATGTAAGGGTCAATCTTCGACTCAATATCACCCGGGAGATAGCCAATATCACTATTACTGAGCGGTACAATAGGACGTGCCAAAAATATCTGATGAAAATTACGCCGCTGCTCCAACGCTCCTGCCAGTGCCAGCAACGTCTTTCCTGTCCCGGCCGCGCCAGTAATCGTCACCAACAAGTTATCAGGATTCATAATTGAATAAAGTGCAAATGTTTGCTCGGCATTGCGTGGTGTAATCCCATAAGCCGTCTGTTTTTTTACTAACTCCACAGCATCATTTTGCGCATGAAAATACGCCAGTGCAGAACTCGACGTGCCTTTTAAAATAAAAAACTGATTACTATTCGGCTGCTTTTCAACAATCTCGGTATATGGCACGGCCCCTTCTTCATACAATCTACTAATTACTGAATCATCACAAGCAATCTCCTTTTTTCCCTTGTACAAATGATCGATATCCTTAATCTGGATCGTCTCATAATCTTCAGCATCAATATTCAACGCCC
>JBEPWP010000184.1:0-4543 GCA_041642355.1 Fodinibius sp.
TTTGGATTGGAAGCCTTGCCATTCGTTGGCATTATTTTAAGTGCTTTGCCTCCATTATGCGGCGCAGTGAGGCTGGCACGCTATAACGTGGACGTACAGGAAAGTAGAGAAGACTTTTTTAAGGGACTTCCTATACCGGGGCAGGCCATCATGATATCTGCTTTTTATCTCACCTTCTATAATCAGCTCGAACTATTTGACAGCTTTGAATATGGAATTAATGCCGTTTTAATTCCGCTGATTATTTTGCTCTCCTTCTTGATGGTGAGCACCATACCCTTTGATAAAATGCCCAGTTTCGACAAGCAATCGATCAAGAAGCACAAGGTAAAGCTTTCCTTTTTTATAGTTTATGGGATCCTCATTTTGCTTTTTCAGGAAGTGGGACTAATGATTGTATTTTCAGTATTCATTCTGAAAGGAGTCCTTGTAGGAGCTTACCTGTTTTGGAAAGAGGCTTTTGGGGATGAACAAGTACTGCAATCTGAGTAACAGGCTTTATAAAGTGTAGATTTTTGCTTTTCTGACGGTGTTTTACCTGTTCCACTACCCTGAAAGAGGGTACCTCAGGGTAGTGAAATACTCTGTCTCACTATAGCGAAAGAGGGTATATTACTATAGTGTGGGGATATTATGGATTTATGCCCTTTTTGGGTGTATTTTGATCTAGCTGGAACACTTTAAGATGTGAGTAAGCCCAATTTGGAATAGGATAATTTCAGCATGAGTGGATACTAAAACCGGTAGCTTAATCCAAGTGAGTGTACGGTGCCAAATCCGGTTTCAAAGGGAATAAGGGCGTAGTTTGCCGATATGGATTCTATATCTAATCCAAAGCCTGAGCTCCACGGACGTACTGTGTCACCGGATTTGTAACCGGTTCTCAAGCTGATAATCTCGGCTACTGATATCTCCACCGCAATATTCGTATAAATGTCTTGGGATTGTTCATTTTGGGTAGTTTGCTGCGATTTTTGGAGCGGAATAACGACATCATTTTTTAAGGCTATGGATATTGGCAAGTTGGCATTTTGTGGGGGATTGAAACTAAAAAGATCAACACTATAACCTGTTTTAAACGTTGTAGGCAGATCAGTTGCTTGATTTCTGAGTTTCTTCATTTTTCCCACATTGAGTAGGCTGGCCCCGACTAAAATTCGTTTATCCCATAACTGTCCTGCAGCACCCAGGTTGGCCGCATAGCCCGAGGCATTGTAGATGTAATATTCTTCTCGCAAATATTGCAGGGTGGCACCTAATGCCAATGGACCAAGTTTATATGCGTATGCCCCGCTTACTGCAATAGTGCTGATATTAAACGCTCCTTCGGGAGTTCCCGGTTGGTTTCCCCTCAAGGGAATGTCATCGGCTTGAGATCCTAGAAATCCAAATGCTATTGCCCGATTGTTATTTCGAAGGTTTATCCCCGCATGAGTATGGCTAAGATCGCCTATCCAAAATGTATGGTCGGCAGTAAGACTTGAACTATTTTCGAGAGCTAAATTGGCCGGGTTAGAATACAGGTTTGAAGCGCCAAGCAGCTCTGCGGTGACAGCCTCATTTAATCCCAGAGCCTGGGTGCCGGGGCCAATGGATAAAATATCAAGGCCAGAATCTTGGGCAGAAACCTCCATCCCTCCATAAAGGAGTACAAGAAAGCTTAAAATTGCGGTACAGGAACGAATCATAATGTTAGCTGTATTCCAAAGGTGTGCATATATGAAATATTGTGGGGCTCTTGCACAAAGGCATAATCGATAGAAGGAGAGAATAAATCAAAGGGGATATGTATTGAAAATCCGGTACTAAAATGATGGTTCTGTCGCGTGGACGAAAGATCATCAATTTGCAGGCCACTTCGCAGGGTAATGCGCTCATGGAGCTTATAGGCACTACCGATTTTAAGATTGTTTTTGGATTGCTGTTTATATCGCGTTTGGCCCCCCTCAAGGCTGATCAAAAGGGTGGAAATTAGCTGATACGAGAATCCAAGTTGTATTTGTTTAGGAAAATCGTCGGTACGACCAGAGGAATCATCACCGTATAAAGCCTCCGAGTTCCAGCTATAGGAAGCAAGTAAATCACGTACAACGGCCCCGGCCTGTAATTGATCCGAAAACTGATACAGCATGCCGATATCCAAGCCGAGGGTTTTAGCATTGGGAAGCTCGTTGTGCAGATCCGAGAGGTAGTATTTAAGTCCAATACCAAGAGAAAAATGATTTCCTATTTGTTGGCCCAGTGCCGCTCCTACCTGATATTCGTGTGTGGATAACATTTCGGTATGATATCCACTGGATGATCGTCCATCAATATCAGAGACATTGGCGTTGATAATTGATAGTGAGGCTCCGGCAGTGGGCGGAAGTTGGAACGTACCACTTGCGGTATTCAGGTTTCGATCGAAGCTCATGGCGGAGGTACTTAAATCAACTTGGGTAGTAGTGCTGTGGGCAGCAAGGGCTGGATTGTAGTAGCTGTATATCCCATTATTGGAGTTGGAAACCATCGCATTACCCATGGCCATGCCTCGGGGACCAAATCCTATACGGCTAAACGAAGCTACAGAACCTCCGCTCTGAGCCAATGTGGATGCCGTGATCCCGGTTAGTAACAGGATAAGAACTCCCAATTTCATATGTATATTTTGGATAACCATGCGTTAATCAACGACTAATATTTTGCCGCGGATAGTATTATTTGGCGCATCAATCTGATAGAATACAGGACCATTTGCTACTTGATTTCCATGCTGATTGCGACCATCCCAGACAGCCTCATATGTTCCTGCTGCAAAGTTGCCAGCGTCAAGTTCCCGAATTAGGTTCATCCCAAAATCGAATAGCCTGATTTGAACATTGCCGGCTTTACTAACGTCGTATTTTATCCGGACGATATCGTGGCGACGCGGCGAAAAGGGATTGGGATAGGCATACGTTTCTACAGAAGGGGCGTCCTGTTGGTAGCGGTTCTGTCCATTTAGTGGAAAGTCGACACGTGTAATTTCCCAACTTTGTCCGCTGTCATTAGTTGAAGCTAATCCATCATTGGTCCCTACCCAGAGGCGATTGGTGGTTGATGCCAAACTATAGTATTGGGCAGACGCCTTAATAAAGGTATTGTCACTTTTAATTTGTGAGATTTGCGTCCATTTATTTCCGCCATCAGTACTTTCAAAAAGCCCGTTATCTCCTGCTGCATATATATTCTCGTCCTTAAACCCTATATCATTAATGCGTTCACCCTCCAAGAAAAGATCAAAGGTTTGTCCAGAATCAGCAGTGCGGGCAATACCATATTGTTCATTATCATTGAGTCCACTGGCCCAGGTCGTAAGCCAGATATCGCTAGTTTCAGGCTGCTGTTTTATCGTGATAATCCAGTTGCCGGGCAATCCATTTTCCGAATTATCAAACTGAATATGTTGCCACCGAACACTGTCCGATGGGGCTGTCAAGGCGTTTTCCGAAATGTTAAGTCCTCCTGCGGTACCGACCCATACACGATTTCGGTTATCTATAAATACCGTAAATCCCAGTAAATTTTGATCATAACGCGGATCATAGATGTTCCCACTTTTGCTGCTAAAGGTATATTCATTTCCAGGCACTAAACTATCTGCTTGCTGTGGAGGGAGGATCAATCGATGCCAATTTCCCCCAAAATCCTGGCTGCGGACAATACCCAACGCCCAGTTGGCTGAAAAAATAGTGTTGCCTTGCTGCGCAATTTCAAAGGGAGGAGATTGTTCCTGTGCTGTTACAGGCAGTTTTGGGTAAGTGGTTCCGCCATACACAAATGAGGTATCATCGTCAGTGTCATTGGGGTTTTCAACAAAATCCCAATTGGTTCCGCCATCGGTGGATATATGGAATCCTAATCCAGCTTGCACGCTGCCATCAGGGCTGTCTGTGTTATATCCTAATCCTGCAATGACGGTATCGGGTGATAAGGCTAAAGAAAAAAAGCGTCCATTGTCGTTAACGATTTCTGTCGCTCCTTCGGGATAATACCAATTGGTACTGTTGTTTATGCTTCGGTTCAGAGAGGGACCAATCCAAAGCGTATCACCAAGGGCAGCCATATTTGAAACAGAATTTTGGATAATTGATTCATTGGGAGACGGTACCGAACCAACAACCTGAGCTTGAATGTGGCAAGCCCACCCAAGAAATATAGTAACAAACAGTAATATACGAGGTAGCGTCTTATACATATCAAGTATTTTATTAAGCCCAAATATAGGTGTTATAAATCCCAAATAAACTTGTTGATTTTCGCCACAGTGGATACTATCTTCAGAGCGTTATGAAAAAATCAGCTCATAAAAATATCAGTTGGTGGTGGCCTGTGAAGCAACATACACAGGCAGTGGCATTTTTATGAGTTAGATTGATGAAAAGAATTTTATAGAGCTCACTGCAGGAAACTGGAGTGGGCTTTTTTGTTTTTAGATAGTATTACAATCTCATGTCATCCTGAATTCATTTCAGGATCTAAAATAACGGTTAATGGATTTAGAAGACTTCAAAACATTAGCAAA
>JBEPWP010000185.1:0-4522 GCA_041642355.1 Fodinibius sp.
CCAAAGATCAAGCATATATTTTGATCTGCCGGCAAGGTATAGTCAGGCAATAAAACACTGTTGGTCATCTGCTCGAGCCCCACAATTCGATAATTATTTTTTTTAAGATTTTCAAGGTGTTTTTGGGTATCATCTTCGTGTTGCCATTCAACATGTTCCTGTGCTCCAATAGCCGTTTTAGCAATTTCTGGACGAGGGGGAGTAGGGGTATATCCCGACATCAAAATCTCATCTATCCCAAAGGCATCGGCACTACGGAAAGCCGCCCCTACATTGTGCATACTTCTCACATTATGGAGCATTATTTTCATCTCACTTAGTCGTACGGGTGCAGTACGACTAAGATTTTGTTGAAGAATTTCTTTGGTACTTAATTTTGCCATGGTTTATTTTGTGATTGGACTAAATTTAAACGCAGACTAAAATATGAATTTAAAATAAAAAGGATTACCAAACTTTGGAGGTTCGGTAATCCTGATATGATTAAGGTATTTGATAATTTTCTATGGGAAAATGCCCATCTGTTGATACATTATGCCTACTTTATTGATAGCACTCAAATAAGCCGCGGTTCGAAGATCGATGTCATGCTTTTTACGAAGGTCATTAAGTTCGTTATAAGCATTGATCATCGTATCCTCAAGTCCAGAATCCACCAAATCATACTCATTGGCACCGTTGGCCAGCTGTGCTAGCTCCTGCTCGGTAAACGAGCGATTTGACACATCGCCCACAACATTCAAGATCTTGCGGTAGCTGCTTTCTTCAAATCGTTTTTCCATGCGTCCAAACCGAACATGAGAAAGATTTTTAAGCCACTCAAAATAGGAGACTGTCACTCCACCTGCATTTAAATACATATCAGGAATAATAAGGCAACCTTTCTCTTTAAGAATTTGATGCGCATTGGCCGTGGTAGGACCGTTGGCCGCCTCTGCAACAATCTTAGCCTTAATATCAGGGGAGTTATCGTTATGCAGCTGGTTTTCAAGTGCCGCCGGAATTACGATATCGCATTCAGCTTTGAGAACAGCTGAGTTGTCCTCAAGCTCCTTAGTACCTTCAAAACCAACAATGGAACCGGTTTCATCGCGGTACGTTAATAATTCTTCAAGGTCAATTCCATCTTCATTATAAATGGAACCTTCGATCTCAGCAACGCCAACCATTTTAGCTCCAGCATTGATCATGTTTTTGGCGGCAGAATAGCCAACCGATCCAAGGCCCTGAATAATAAACGTTTTTCCTTCCAGACCGGGATTTAAGCCCAGCTCTTCCATATCTTCTTTGCTTTTACAGGCTTCTTTAATTCCATAAAAGACGCCACGTCCGGTCGCTTCTGATCGTCCCCGAACTCCACCTTGACTAATAGGTTTCCCGGTAACACATCCTTCGGCATTCAGATCAGATTTTAACTGGCGATAGGTATCCAAAATCCAGGCCATTTCTTGCTGCCCGGTTCCGTAATCAGGTGCAGGTACATCGGTGCCCGGACCCAAAAAATCTTTTTTAATTAATTCATAAGCATATCTGCGAGTAATACGCTCAAGCTCGGCCTCCGAAAACCGCGATCGGTCAATTTGGATACCGCCTTTTGCTCCACCAAAGGGTACATCAACAATAGCACATTTATAGGTCATCAATGCAGCAAGAGCCATTGTCTCATCTTCATTGACGGTCATGCTATAGCGAATACCTCCTTTTACAGGTAATTTGTGATGACTATGCTCAACCCGCCATCCTTCAATAACTTCAATAGATCCATCATCGCGTTCCAACGGAAAAGTAATATGATAAATATTATTACATACCTTGATTTGATCGAGCAGCCCTTTTTTATACTCGGAGTGTTGAGCAGCCAGATCAAACGATTGGTTTACTTGATCAAAAAAATTGTAATTGGACATATAAACCTCGACACAAAATAATTTTATTCATTTTTGAATTCTAATGATATCCCGATTGGGAAATGGAATATCATCCCGAATTAACGGTAAAGAAGCAACAGAGCATGTGGGATTCAGCTAAAATATTTGATTCCTAGCAGGATCAAACATTTTGATTAAAAAAGCTTAATAAAGATAAGTGGTAAACTTAAAAGGTGTCGCAAAATGCAAGGGGATGCTTATTTAATTTATCGTATTTCCGGTCATAATTTTAAGCCGGTTTAAATATTTTAAAAATGTTGGGTATAGAACTCCAAAAATGAGAAAAGAGATCTAGAATAAAAGGGAAGTAAATGATCAAACTATAATATGTGATCATTCCAAATATCTTCAGGAAGCTAAGCCTTATTATTTAGTAATCATACGTACCATGCTCAAAAGTTATTTGCTTTGCTAGGTATTGGAAGGAAGCAATGTAGTAAGATTACTAGCGCATTCAACTTTAAAATGACTATGAAGATCTTTTACTGCCTAGTATATTATCGTTTTGCGATAATATACACTGCATGAACAATACCTGGAATAAATCCCAGTAGTGTAAGTAAGATATTTAACCAGAATGCACCTTTTATACCTACTTCCATGAATACTCCGAGGGGAGGAAAAATTACTGCAAAAATGATTTTTAGTAAGTCCATTGATCTATAGTTTAATGGTTATTGAAGATTAGTTATTGAAATATATGACGGTATTTTACTCTCGTAAGTTTAAAACTTATAGTCGTTGTATGTTTAACCTCATGCAAGTTACAAAATTTAAACAAGGTAACTAGTATCAGGGTTAAATATGCCATCATACTCATCCCATGCTGTATTCATTTGATGGGTTAATGAACAAAGGAGAAAAACTAATGCTTAATTAAGATATTTAGCATTGTGTTTAGAATCTTCCTATAAATAGCCATCATTTTAAATTTGGAAACAGAGCCGAAATCATGGTATTTTAAGGCGCTTTATAGAGAATAGTGTCAGCTTTTGCAGCTGGCATTTATTATTTAAAAGATTGCACAAACAAGGATTTAAACCAAAGAAAAAGTACCGTGGATAAGAATTATCTATCACGAGAAGGTTATGAAAAGCTCGAAGAAGAGTTACAAGATTTAAAAACCCGTGGGCGGCAGGAAATTGCAGAGGAAATTGCCGAAGCACGGGCAAAAGGAGATTTGAGTGAAAATGCGGAATATGATGCCGCCAAAGAGGCTCAGGGAATGTTGGAAAAGAGAATTGCAGAGCTTGAAAATGCTCTTGCCAATGCTCGTATCCTTGATGAAGAGGACATTAAAACGGATAAGGCCTATTTACTTTCTACTGTAACGATCCACAATCATAATGTGGATAAAGAGGTTAAGTACACCCTGGTTTCTAAGGATGAGGCGAATTTTAAAAAGAATAAAATTTCAGTAGAATCACCGATTGGAAAAGCTATTCTTGGCAGAGAAATTGGAGAAACATTTGATGTTGACGTTCCTGCCGGTAAACTAAAATTAGAAGTCAAAAATATTGAACGATAGATAGATGAATATAGCAGTAATTGGAACGGGATATGTAGGACTGGTAAGTGGAACCTGTTTTGCTGATTCCGGCAACAATGTAACATGTGTAGATATTGACGAGCAAAAGGTTCAGCAGCTCAAAGAGGGACACATCCCCATTTATGAACCCGGGCTGGAGACGATCTTTTCGCGCAGCCAACGGGAAGGACGCTTGCATTTCACAACCGATATATCAGAAGCTGTCCCCGAGGCAGATATCGTCTTTTTGTGCCTGCCAACACCACCGGGTGGCGACGGACAAGCCGACTTGTCGGCCGTGATGCAAGTAGCCGGAGAGCTTGGACCCTTAATTGATGATTATACCGTAATTGTCAATAAATCTACCGTTCCCGTAACGACTGGTGACCGCGTAGAAGAAATTATTGGCGAACAGTTGGACGAGGAGTTATTTGACGTCGTTTCGAATCCAGAGTTCCTCCGCGAGGGGGCCGCCGTTGAAGATTTTAAATATCCCGAACGCGTGGTAATAGGTACCGATAGTGATCGGGCCGCTGAAATTATGACGACGCTCTATGAACCTTTTGTTCGTTCCGGCAATCCCATTATTGTGATGGATCGTCGCAGCGCGGAGCTGACCAAGTATGCTGCTAACGCGATGCTGGCAACCAAGATCACATTTATGAATGAAATTGCTAATATCTGTGAAAAGGTTGGTGCCAACGTTGATAACATCCGACGCGGCATCGGTACGGACTCTCGTATCGGTAAGCGCTTCCTGTTCGCAGGCATTGGATATGGCGGTAGCTGCTTTCCCAAGGATGTGCAGGCTATTCACCATACTGCTGGAGAGCACGGTTATAATTTTGAGATCGTCGACTCGGTGATGAAAGTCAACAATGCCCAAAAGGTATCAATCGTTGAAAAGATGGAAGATTACTACGGTACGGATGATTTCACCGGTAAAACCTTTGGCTTATGGGGACTGAGTTTTAAACCCGAAACCGACGATATCCGTGAGGCTCCTGCACTCTATATTGCTGAGGAGTTGGTCAAACGTGGAGCAAAACTACTGGCCTACGATCCG
>JBEPWP010000186.1:0-4507 GCA_041642355.1 Fodinibius sp.
CCTTGTGAGACTGATGATGAGGTTATAAGTGATCCTGCAATTCAGGAGGCATTCGGTGACTTATGGCAAAGTAGTAATTTTGGGGCTGCTGATAATCCAAACCCTGAGAGCGAAAGAATTGAAAAAGGAGGATTTATTGTTCCCGGCCCCGGTGGAGGATATAATTTTCAACCACTACCATCACATCTAATTAATGCAGAGGAGACGGGGCCATGTCAGATAGGATTTTCTATTCCTTCTAATTTACCGCCCGGTGCAATCTACGTGCATACACATCCCTATTCCAATGGTGAAACTCAACGCTATTGTAATTCTCCAAGACCCATTGAATACAGAAATGAGGTTGGGGTAAAAGATCGCCCTGCTCTAGACAAAATGGGGATTGACAGGGGTATAATTATAGATGCCGATAAAATTATTTCTTACACGCCTAACGAATCAGAAGAGCCAACGTTAATTGATAGATGTGGTTATTAATTAAAACATTAATAAAATTAAGGAAAAACATGAAATCTATTTCAACCATATTAACTGCTGTTCTCATTTTGTTTTTCGGTTTTTTTCAAACCGCAATTGGATGTCCGGAGGAAAATTCGATTTCTGAAAAAATGGTAGAAAATTTTCTTTCCAACCCAAACTTAAGTGATTTGCGTCAAGAGGTGGGTGTCACAAATTTAAGTACTACACAAATACAAGTGGTAGACAATCAAAATACTTGCAATATATTGGATGATGAATTTGACTCTTACAAAGATAAATATATAGTATCCTACTACCAGGTTGGAGACTTTTATTTCGTTACGCAAATATTAAAGCAACCAAACCAAGTTGACGAAGTAATAACGGGTTTATCCTTTATATATGTATACGATGAGAATTTAAATTTCATTAAGGGATATTCGGGATAAGGTAAAATAAAGATAGTTCTCCAATAAGTATATCTGCGTTCAGGTCTCCTCAAAGATCTATTCACTTGTATTTGGAAATAGTGAAATTAACTCTTGTTATGGTCCAGATCCTTTGGGAAAATACGGTTGTGAAGAACCGGAAACAGAACTAGGGGGCCGAAATTGAAGACTGCCTGGGCGACGACTACGGCGGTGGAGCACCACTACCCTGGCCACCTCCTCCACCGGCCGAAGATCCTTCCGAGCCAGACCCCTAGGAACCCATTATATCCGGCTTTGGGGCTTACTGAATCCACTCGAAGAGAATGACTACAATCTTTCTTATTTCCAGTCGTCTCCCCATTCTTCGTACATTTCCAACATTTCTTTGTTTTGATTGTAGTCAGCTATATTTATTAACAGATCCTTCACTTCACTATATAGCCCAGATGGAACCCGAACTCTAAACCGATCTTGAGAATGCTGCAATGACTCTTCTTCGGTTACACGACCGTCAACGCGATCTTTTCGTAAAAAATACTGATTCACCTGAATATTATTTTCTTCAGTAAAGATGTAAAACTCGTTACCATCTACCTCTTCAATAGAAGATACTTCTTGGATTGGGATGTGTACGTTAAAACTCCTGTAGTAATCATAATATTGAGTAGACCTTACATCTACTCTAGCCGAAAAAAATAATTTTTTTTGGTAGCTTGCAAACCCAGTTTCACTCATATACACTCCTAATTCAGTGGTGGTAACACGACCACTATTTTCTCTGAGTTCCAGAAGCCCCCAGTTTGAACTTTCATAATCCTCAACAATCTGCACAAGAGTTCTAATGGATGAATTATACCTCTCTTCTGAATCACTATTTTGCGCTAAAACATTTGTTGAATAAAAAGCAGAGGTGAATAGAAAAAGAAAAATAAAGGGAAATGATTTCATGACAATCAATTTTATATATTTTTGTTTTTTGAAGCCTCAATATCATTAAACCTAATTACTTAGTAAAATTCATTAGAAAAATTAAACAAGAACTTCTATTTCATTTAATTTTATAATTTTGTTTTAAGTGATATATCAGATTTCAAAGCCATTGTGTTAAGAGCACACTTGAATCTCTCCCGCAAACCCTCAATCTTTTCAAAAAAACTGCATCATCTTAAAGAAATTATTTATGCCTGATCCAAACCCCATCACAAAAGAAAATCCATACAAAATTGTCTTTGTCTGTCTCGGCAATATCTGCCGCAGCCCGACTGCCGAGGGTGTGATGCAGCACCTGGTGAACGAGCGCGGCCTTCAGTCCTATTTCTATATCGATTCGGCCGGAATGTCCGCCTATCATATCGGGGAGCCGGCCAACAGCAAGGCGCAAAAAGTGGCGAATGAACGAGGGTTTGAGCTCAAATCAAGAGCCCGGCGATTTGAAGCCGAAGACCTGAACGAGTTTGACCTGATTCTGGCGATGGACCGGGAGAACTACGAAAACATTCTGGCCCTGGACGGCAGTGGAGATTATTCATATAAAGTAAAACTGATGCGAGAGTTTGATCCAAAGGCTGGTGATAACGCAGAAGTGCCCGATCCATACTATGGCGGGATGGATGGATTCAACAACGTGTTTGATATTGTTCAGCGAAGCTGCGAAAACCTGCTGGATGAGCTGGAAGAACGGGTTGAGAGATAGTTGTGCTCCGTGCCCGGATCGCCCTGATCCCGGGGATTGAGATGTGATCTGATAAAGCATTTAAATTTACACCGCCTCATGATTGATTAGCGCTTCAACCAACTCCCTCTGTTCGGCGGATGTATGGCTTCAGGCTATATATCTACCCATGTTTCATCCCGATGGGATGATGGACTCATGACAGTAACGACATGGTATTTTTATATCCGCAAAATATTATCAGCACCTCCCTCTTACGTTGGTCGAAAATTTTTGCCGATCCTGTGAGCAAAAATACCATGTCTGATATTCTCCAGAACTTGATGTTCATTTTTCAACAATCTATTTGCCACACTAAAGTATTTGCGGGTCGCCCTTACAGGGCTTTTCATATTTCTATACCGATCTATACCCACCATTGAAATGGTGGGCTATAATGTGGTCTCATGGCTACGCCATTTTGGAACTTTAGATTTTGCTACATCCGACTCAACTATTTGCGGTAAAAACCCACGATTTAACTCAATCCCAAACCCTGTAGGGGTGAAATATCAATAGCCTCCCGATCAAAAACATCGGGACAGGCTTGGGGGTGCAGCGCAGCGGAACCCAGGGTGATAAAGGCCAGTAATATTTTCCGCCGAACAGAGGGATTTATTCGAAGTATTTAGCAACTTTGAGGCGGTTATACTCAGAGTTGATAGACATGGTATTTTTATAAGTCTCTATTTAAAGCTAATTAGTGAATATTTATTGGGATAGTAAATATTAACAGGCTTAAGGGGTAAAAATACCATGTCTACTACTTGCTTGAATACCAACGGGTCAGGCGACCCTTTGTACAGGCTGTGCCTCAGGTTTTCTAACCTCTTTTAATTCAATACTAAAATTTCATGATATTTTTCCGGGTCATACTCATAAGCTTTTCGAAATGTGTCAAAACAAATAGAATAAACCCGACCTGGAAGACCAATAAAATTGTGTCTGAATATTTTGATGAAGCCTGAAATTCCATCTGCGGAAATAAGCTTATCAGAACAACGCCGCTTATTATACCCACGATAAAAAAGAACCAGGAGAACGCCACACCTCTTCGATAGCCTTCCTGAATAGCCTTTTTTTCCAGCTCAAGGCGTTCAATATTCATCATCACGTCATCTTCAATATCGGAGTAGGGCAGCTCTACCTCTCCATGTGATAACAACTCTTTAAACAGTTTATCCTCTTCCGTCATCACTAAACCTCTTCCGGTTTCAGGTTGAAATTTTTGGATAGTTTTTCTCTCATACTATTCCTTGCTCTGTGCAGAATTACCTTTGTATTTGAATTGCTCCAGCCGGTTATTTCGCAAACTTCTTTGATGCTGTACTCATACAGATAAAACAACCTCAGGGCGAGACTTTCATCAGGCTTCATTGCTTTTAAAACGGTTTGAATACAGTGCCTTTTGTGTTGCTCGTCTATATCCTTGTGTACAGAATTCTTTGAACCATCAATATGCTGTTCTTCGTTAAACGGGTGATTTCTATCCGGATTTCGGCTACGCAACAGCTGATATGATTCGTTGACCACAATTCGATGAAACCAGGTTTTAAATGCTGCTTCTTTTCTAAACTCAGTTAGCCCTTCATATGCATTGATAAAAGATTTTTGAACCACCTCTTTTGCTGCATACTCCTCCTTTACAATCGATATCGCCAGGTTATAAGCATCGTCCTTATACTCCCTGATAATAAATCGAAAGGCCTCTTTGTCACCATTTAAAACTCGTTCTATATAGCGATCCGGCATTAATCCGTTATCCGTTATCCTTTTTGCCTACATAATGTGCAATAATCATCCCGATTCCGCCAAATAGTAACATCATAATTGGAGGGAATTCACGATTATCTGTCATTTCATTTAATGTGACTCCAATAATCAGGCCAACCGCGATTGCCGTTAT
>JBEPWP010000187.1:0-4506 GCA_041642355.1 Fodinibius sp.
GTCACTGGTTCCACTCGGTCTATTTTCGGTCTCCTGGAGGAGTACTGTTTGAAATTGCTACGGATGGGCCTGGATACGACGTAGACGAGGATCCCGACAAACTCGGTCAGAAGTTGATTCTCCCGCCATGGCTTGAATCAAAAAGAGATCATATTGAAAAACGATTGCCTGAAATCAGGGTATAGGCATAATTTACAATAAACAGATCGTGTCCCCTTGGTGTAAGAAATCCATGGGGACCTATCAGATTGCCAGAATCTCTTTCAGCACTCTGCCCGGATTGCCGCCAATAACGACGTTATCGGTAAAAGATTACGTCACAACCGCTCCGGAGGCAACCACCACATTATCTCCAAGGGTTACCCCCGGGTTGATGGGGGCTAGTCCATGTTTGTACTCTTTAAACGTCTTTTACTTAAAAACGAAATTGGGGATTGATTGCTATGCATGTATCTGATACACAATTCCTTTAGTAGCCATAAATCTCTATACCTGATAGTTTTACTAATCTAGATTCAAGTCATCCGGCTTTTTTGGAACAATTATAAGGTCACCATAAGAATCCAAAATCAGAAATAACTCATCATTGTAGCTTAAAATTCTTTCAATGCGATTTTCAATACCATAATGATACTTCTGAGAAAAAACGATTTGATTACTTGGAATATGAATTTTGTGCAAGTACCCTTCATTTGTGGCGGCGTACAATGTATCTTGACTGGATTCTTTAATGTGAAATGATGAATATCCTCCATTAACAGAAGGCAAAAACCCTAAATCGTCAAGATTGGAATTAGCTGAAAATATTTTCCCATTGCTACCCAAGAAAAGCATGTTATGCTTTTTAGATATTTTACTCAATTTTGAGCGTTTAATAAGACTTACCTCATTAGTTTTTTCCAGTCCTCCAACTTGATTGAATGAATAAGAAATAAGATTGTATGGATAATAAGAATCGACTGCAAATAAGATATTTTCATTCGTTCCTAATAAGAACGAAGCATTTTTATCATCCACTGATAAGTTATTCTCTATCGGTTCAAAATTACTATCAAGCGTAAATGGCCCGCTCTCGTATCCGCTGCTAAAACTTATAAAATAATTTGAGGTTAATTTATTATATAAAATACTTTCAATATTGTCATTGTCGTAGTGTGTTTTTACTCTTTCTGAGAGGTTCCTAATCTCAGAAATCAAAGTTAGATCTGTTGCATCATATACATTGATATCATCTCCCGAAGTAACATAAATTGCAGGCGACGATAAAGCAGATGTGGAAATAAACCCTAAACCTCTCGGGTAGAAATTTCCAATTGATTTAGTTTTTGACTCATTTTTTGATGAAAATGAATTTAAATAATAATCGCTAGTTCCGCTCTGATAATTACGAGATAAATAGTAAATGTGAAGTTGGTCATCATAAAATATTAAAGATGAATATGGGTACTTAAAAATATTTTGTTTTATCTCTATCTCATTACTGTTATTACTGGTGAAAAATGAATTTGAAGTAGTTTCAATGAAGTATTTAAAATTTTCTCTAAACGAATATTGGTGCGTAAATACAGTATCATTAATATCAGTGAATTCTTTTACGGTTTCTGCTCGCGAATAATTAAAGATTTTAAGCTTATAGCTTTCAAAATCATCCCCTTCATATTTACTCCATTTCAATGTCGGCTGAAAATTATGCCAGGTAGGTTCATACATCTTAACCTGATGCGCTTTAGAAACAAGATTTTTTGCTTCATCTTGTTTAACCCCATCAATAAAAAGACTTATTGTGTGCAAAGTAGGACCGCTCAATTTAGTGTAACCTACTTTTAAAGTGTCAGTTGTAACATTCTCCTTAGAAAAAATAACTCCATCTACATCACTTATAAGTTCCAAAGTTAAATTCTGATTAGTTACAGCTGCATTAACAACCACAGAAAAACTATCAAACTCTTCTACAGCACGTTCATAACAACAACTTGGAATAAATTTCGCTTTTGGATGACTAGCTTCGGGGTCTAAAATATTGTCCCGCTTGTAATCAGGGCCTGAGCTGCATCCAATTATGAATAGTAAGATTATCGTATATAAATATCTAAAAAGCATACTTGAGGGTCATTGAAGTAAAGGGTTGGTCTGATATCGAATTTTGCTGAAAATAGAATCCAATGTCAGTTTTTTTTCGAAATCCTGATTTGGGCTCATTAAATAATGCATCATAAAGGTTATACATATATACAATAGAAGTTAAGCCAAGAAACACTATTCGTTGATTGTCAACTCGCTTGGTTATCGAATGTTGATTTTCCAACTGCATTCCAAATTCTAAAGCTCTTTCTTCAGTGTCCGCTCGATTGTATAATCTTTTGATTCTGTTAAATTCTGATATTTCTCTGTTGTATTGAGCATTTCTTTCCATTGTTATACCACCTAAGGCAAGAAACCCTCCACTTATAAGTGCGGATTTTAATCTCTGGCGCTTATACCACTGACTCAGTCCGGGCAAAATTCCTAATACTTGAGACAATGATTTCACCGGCTTTGTGTAAGCATTTATTACTATTGCTTTTTCTGCCGGTAGATTAGTAATATTTCCGGAATAGCTTTGCTTACCTGTAGATGGATTATTGATCAAAACATCAACCGGACCGGTACGGTAATTTAATTTCACGGCTCCCAATCCTAAATATTCACCGTTAATATTTATTTCAGAATCATCATCTGAAACAATAATAAGATTTGAGCCATAATGAGGCCTCGTTGCCAGGTTGTCACTCAAGGTTACAGTGGAAGGTTCCCTTAGGCGAAAACGGTGTTCTATAACGGTTGTTTTACCCTCTTCGATAACTTCTCTCGTCTTAAATTCTTCAGCAAAGGGATGGGATATGGATATCATTCTGTTCCCGGGTTTATATAAAATGGAATCACCGCTTGCTATACGTCTTATGCTGTTTTCATAATCTGTGCTTCTTACATACAGTGAATCTGTATTTGTAACTACCTTCAAATAGGTATTTTTGTAGTCTATCTCTTCTATTTTATCTCTGTTGTAATACTGTTCTTCGTTGTAAGCAGTGACATTAAAAAAGCCAATTCCAATTTCACCTGGTTTAATGTTTTCAATGTTTACGTCTCCTGTCTCGATTCTATTATAAGTTGGATTTATTTCATCCAGAATTAAACCAAATTGTACATTTACTACATAAAAGGAGTCTGCTTCAAAAGCGTTGTTAACTGAAATAGTAGGGGCATACTTTGGAATAATTATTACCTGCTGTTCTTTCGGCTCAACTTTTAGCAGGTCATCCTTACTGACTTTAATGAATGACGAATCTTGTTCAAGCAAAACATAGAGTGAATCAAAATTAGAGGAGATGTTGAGATAACTGCTATTTATTTCTGAACTGCTTTGCTGAGCTTTCACCTCATTTGAATCAAATAGAAAAAGTAATGCTATAATGAAAAGACTTATAAAAAAATAAGAGTCACATATTCTACACATAAAATTTTTATCCGTGTAAATTCAATATTTTTTAAAGTTAAGGATAGAATAGATATTTTTATTTAAATAAACACCTTGATTTTTTTCGCTAATTTGTAGAACACGTAAGCTAACACTTTCGATACAGCTGCACTTTAACTTAAAATTTAGAATTCCGAAGCCCTTCACCGTTACATTAACTTTTTTTACTTTCAATTTTAAAATTCAACATCATTCTGAATTACCACTTGCCCTATCCATTTTGAAAAAGCTCACAACCAAAGAAATCTTACAGCAAAACCTCGAGCGTAAATCTCCCCTTCGCGAAAACTTCATCCTCTGGCTGCACGACATCCGCAGCCTCCACAATGTTGGAGCTGCATTTCGCTCGGCAGATGCATTTGGGATTAAGGAGCTCTGGCTTTCGGGCTTTACTCCCACTCCTCCCCGCCCCGAAATTACCAAGACCGCCATCGGTGCTGAGGAGAACGTAACGTGGAAGCAGATCGATTCACCGCCCGATGCGGCTGAATCACTGAAATCAGATGGATATCGTATCATCGGGCTTGAACAGACGACCACCAGTTCACTGCTTCACGAATATAAACTTCCATCGGAGAAAATCTGTTTAATATTGGGCAATGAAGTAACTGGCATCGGAGATGTTTTGATTCCACACCTGGATGCAAGCGTGGAAATCCCTCAGTTCGGCATGAAACACTCCCTAAATGTCTCGGTAGCCGGCGGTGTGGCGCTTTATGCTTTTTTTGAGAAGTTTGAAGAGTTCAATAAAAACTGAACTTACGAATCGTCATACTGCTGCCTTCATTCACTTCGCCGGGTGGGCTAAACCTGGCAGCACCTACCGGATCTGCCAGCGTTGTGTCCTTAGACCTGAAAATCGCCAACTGTAAACTTACACCCGTCATTTCCAATGCAGTCGAGAAGCCTCTTCTCAAAACCACCAAGTTCTCGACTTCTCTCTTTACACGCTGTTGCGTTCGCTGTGCTACCGGTGACAGATTTGGTAG
>JBEPWP010000188.1:0-4463 GCA_041642355.1 Fodinibius sp.
GCTTCGTTTACCTAACGACCTTGCGCATAACCGACACACAACTTTCTGTTGAGTTAGCAACTAACGAAAGATGTACTTTAAAACCTAGATCGGCAGAGATTTGGCGAGGTGTGTCCGCTTAATGCGCCTGTTATAGGGCCAAGCGAATTAGATTTAATTATGGAAATTTTTATTCCATATTCATTTTACCAGTTGCAATCATCCAGTGATGAAGTTGGTGATGGGCACCTTCGGCTAATAACCCTATATATCCCAAGGCCCGAACTTTTTCTACTTCGGTCTCATCATCAGTAGTGCAAGTTATAATCCAATTGTCACCATCCTGTTTTGCATTCATATCCCAACCTTTCTCCTTTTGGATCATATCTGGATGCATGTTGAATAATTTTTTCAGCGCTTGAACAGCTCGTTCTGACTGGGGTCGAACTGTAATTTTAGTTCCATTTTTAATCTGACTCTTTGTTAATACCTCTACTTCTTCAGTAAATGCTTTCATATCAAGCAGATGCTGACGCAAAGCTTCTAAGTTAACCTGCGACCAATCAGTATCAGGGTTTGCTTCAAGTTTTTGGACAACTTCCTGAATAGTTCCAAAAATATCGTTTCCAGATTCGGTAAGTGGGGTACGATTTTGATGCATATCATGTTGGCCATAAGCAGTTCCTGTGATACCCAACATCATAAAAACAGCAATCCATTTGAGAACGAAAGTCGTAATTTTATGAGAAGACATTACTTTAGAAATTTTGAGATTTATTTAAATAAAGTTGTGTATAGTGTAAGAAATATTAGGCCCTATCACGACATGGCGGATAACCGGCAGGCGCCGGAGTGTCGAATTAGTTTTAAAACGAAAGATTAACTAATAAATGGAAGGGAGGCAAGGAGATGGCGAGGCCTGTCCGAGTTAATGCGCGGGTTATACCGCTTGACCTTTTCCAAGGAGTTATATCATTTCAGATCGATTTTCCATCTTTCCAATTCCACCACTTTAACTTTTCCTTTTCTTGTTGCCATTTTGGAGTATTCGCAAAATAGACTGCACATCTAAACACGTAAAGAAGGCATCTGTCCTGTATAACACCCGTCTTTTGATTACTTAAATCATATAACTTTTCAGGTGATCTTTCCTTTAAATCTGAAATTGACTTTATGTTTATATTCCATAAATCATTGGCAATTGATTTTCCTACACCTGGAATTGTTGAAAGCTCTTTGATGGATTGCTCTTTATTCATTTCAAGAACTAATCTTCTACTTTGAAATTTGGATTATAAATAATGCCAAATACATTACCCCAAGGATCTTTCATAGTGGCCGTTTTTATATCTCCGCCAACACTTTGGGATTTTTGGACAGGATCAGCACCTAGTTTGATTAATCGTTCATAGGATTTTTGAATGTTTTCTACTCCCCAATAAGCAACTTCATTGCTTGATTTTGTTAATTCCCCTTCGGCAGGTTGCAACCCAAGTTCAAAGCCCGAAACATTAAATCCGACATAAAATGATTCGTCAAAATAAGGAGATTTATCGAGAATATCGGGATACCACTTTTGGGCTTTTTGCAGATCATCCACTTTATAAATTACCGTTCTAAGACCTAAAAATTCATCATCTCCCATTTGTTTACTATCAGTTTCTTGCGAATAAGGGGCGTGCAAAACAGCACCGAATTTGATTTAAATGTTTTAAGTCTCTTTACACAAATTGCTTGTGTCTATTGATTGACCATAGTGTTTTTCAACAAGCTTTGAAAAATGCTGATACTCATCTAGTAAATTTTTTTGTATTCTAAGAAGCTCTCGAATTACAGCTTGCTCACCTGATGGGGTTTTTGCCTTTCCTTGTTCCATCTGTTTTTCTTGGAGAATAACGGTAAACAAAGCTGTAACATAAGATTTTGAAATCGAACGATGATCACTTTGATTGGCATAAATTCTTTCAATGTTTGCTACAATTTCATAATCAAGATGGGGAGCAGCACCAATAGTTTTAGCAGCATCCCACGACTGATTACGAAGCAATCCAATCTGTATTCCTCCAGGTTCGCGATCACCATTTGCAACGGCTTGATGATAAGATTGAACACTTTTGATTCGGGTGCAATTGCTCTCAACTTCTTCAACAATTCCTCTTAATGCTCTTTCTGCTAATTGTTCCTGTGAGTGAGATTGTCGCCAACTGTTAAGTCCGAGAGCTAATAAAACACTGAAAACTACAAGAGCAGCTTCAATACTAAGTAATTTCCATGGAAGTTTATTGTAAATTTTTTTGGTACTAAACATGAGTTATTATGATTGAGCTCTTATAATTTTTCTGTACAACGACCTTGCGCATAAGCTGCACACGACCGAATGTTGATTTATTAAATAATGAACGAAAAATTAAAAACCAGATAGTTGGCAAGACCTGGCGAGGTGTGTCTGCTTAATGCGCTGGTTAGGTAGCTGATTCTTTATTTGTAGATGCATCAAGTTTGAGTAAAAAAGTGCGCATCGAAGCCTTAATACTGAAATACTCTTTTGTCACAAAAAGCGAAACTAGTAAAAGAAAAATTAAACATACCAAGCCATAAATAAGCATTAACCAGCTTTGGGTTTGTCCATATTCAATCAAATTGATTATACCCAAGATAAATGCAAAAAGCATAGCAGGAGATAGAGCTAAAGATGTTTTTTTAGCTTTTTCAACCTGTCTTTCAGCAAACGCTTTATAATTTCCGTTGTTAAGCAGTTGTTTTTCTTCATAAAGAAATAAATTCAGATGATTTTTCTGGTACTCTTCGAAAAAGTTGTTGACGAATTGTTGATTCATAACTTCTTTAAGTTTTTAAATAAGTTACCTAACGGCCTTGCGCTTAAGGAGCGCGCGAAAGTATGTTGATTTGTTAAATAATGAATGGAGAGCTAAAAAGCCAAAAACCTGACAAGTGGGGGGGCGAGGCGCGTTCCCTTGAATGCTATGACTTTATCAAATGTTATGCCGCATTTTTTTGCCGATCAAATCGGGATTCATAATCCTTCCGGTACGGCTGCCCGCTATTCCAGATGGCACAGGTGATTTTAATCATTTTGTTGATCAAGTTATTTCGTACTACCGGCCATGGTTTACCTTCTTCCAGTTTACGCTGTTTGTAGCGGGCAAATCGCTCATGGTGATGGCTGACTGATCGGGCCACCATCGTCATACAGGATCGCATTTGGCTGTTGCCATGGCCGGACGAACGGGTCTTTCCTCGCACCTAAGAGCCGGAGCTGAAACGATGCGGAGCAAATCCAAAGCGAGAGGCAATCTGTTTATGATTCAGTTTCTGCCGGCCATAAAACAGGATCAGCCAAAGTCATCTTGTTACCTGGCCCATGCCAGGGATACTCTCCAACAGCTAATTATATTCGTGGAGGCCAGGATGATTACTTACAAGCTGGCGCATGCGAGACTCTAGCTTGTCAATTTGGTTGTTATAGAGCTGGAGTTGCTGGGCCCACTGCTGGGCCAATAGCTCAGAATTGACCACGCCATGAGACGATTGCTGGCTGCGGTTTTGGGTGGCTCCACGGGCTTTGATCAGCCGCTGTCGTTCCCCGTAAAGTTGCTGCAGGTGCTTTACAGCCTGTTTAGGCGGTGGCGTCAAGGTGATACGATCCGCATATCGCTGGCCATATTCGGCAAGCAAGCCCGCATCGAATCGATCCTCGTTACGATGATGTTCGGGAGCTACTTTTTTAATAGCTGTAGTTTTAACAATGGCACATTGCCATCCCCGATCGGTAAGTCCGGCAAGGAGCCGGTCGCTATAAATGCCGTTATCTTCAATGCATATTAAGGTGTGGTCTGGATTACATTGATGCTGAGTTAACCACTGATGCAGCCGCTGGAATCCTTCCGGCCGATTGGTCCACTGGCTGTATTCCTCGGTTGGTCGCAACAGACAATCGATAGTATTCTTGGAGACATCGATTCCTAAAAAATGTTGATATGTATGCTGTAGAGTTGCCTTCCCCATAGGAAATGCTCATTTTAAATTAGAATGATTACGTGCCAGCATCGTATTACGTAACCTGACTCTATTAGTAGCCTGGGAAATCCCGGCTGGAATGCTATTTAGGTTTAGGTAATACCAAGGGCGGCAGGGACTGATTCAAGGGTTAGGCTCTAAGGCCTGATGCGCGGATTAGGCTGTCTGCCGCCGTGCTGGTATTTGATAATATGTGAGACGTTATTGCACATCTCAACAGGTAGGGAAGTCTAATAAATGCGCGTGTTAGGTGTACAATAAAGTTAGGAATTTAGCAGTTATGTGTATAGATTAATAAAAAATACACATTAACTAAATCGGTACAATTATGCGAACAAATGTAGTGATCGATGACGATTTGATGGATGAAGCCTTGAAGGTGAGTCGATTAAAAACGAAAAAAGATGCTGTGGAAGAGGGCTTGAAATTGTTAGTCCAGCGTAAAA
>JBEPWP010000189.1:0-4452 GCA_041642355.1 Fodinibius sp.
AAGGCTACGGCATGCGAGGTGTCAAGATTGACGGTAATGATATTTTTGCCGTCATGAATGCCGTATCAGAAGCCAAGGAATATGCCTTAAACGAAGGACCCACTTTTATTGAAGCAAAAACCTTTCGTATGAGAGGACACGAAGAAGCTTCGGGCACGTTTTACGTTCCCGATGAAAAATTCGAAAAATGGGGCAAAAAAGATCCCATAGATCGTTATGCAGAATGGATGGTATCACAAGATATTGTTTCTGGGGATGATGAATTAGCTTCTATACAGGAAGAAGTCGATAATCATTTTATGCCAGAATTGGAGAAAGCTCTTGAAGCTGATGAACCCGAGTTTGACCTGAAAGAGCAAACCAACCGTATTTTTAGTCCTGTCAATTACCCCACCACAAAACCTACCAATGATTCACAATCTGAAAAACGCTTTGTGGATGCTATCCAGTTTTCACTGCAGCAAGCTTTTGAGGAAGATGAAGACTTTGTGGTTATGGGACAGGATATTGCCGAATACGGTGGTGTATTTAAGATAACGGAAGGATTTGTAGAGCAATTTGGGAAAGACCGTATCCGTAATACCCCCATTATTGAAGCCGGTGCTTTAGGATGTGCCCTTGGGCTAGCCCTCGAAGGTTTTAAACCTGTAGTAGAGATGCAGTTTGCTGATTTCATCTCATGTGGATTTAATCAGATCACAAACAATATTGCCAAGGGGCAGTACCGCTGGATGCCGCCCCTTAATATAACTATTCGAGCGCCACACGGTGCAGGTGTCGGAGCTGGTCCTTTTCATTCACAGTCGCCCGAGGGCTGGTTTATGCAGCATCCGGGACTGAAAGTTGTAGTACCTTCTTCAGTAGAAGATGCACAAAATCTATTGTACAGCGCACTCCATGATCCCAACCCCGTACTCTTTTTTGAGCATAAAAAGCTCTACCGCAGCATTCGTTCGGTAACGTCTGATCACTGTATCCCTGAAGAACTTGGAAAAGCAAAAGTCATCCGTGAAGGGACGGATGCCACGATCATCACCTATGGGATGGGCGTACATTGGGCTCAGGAAATTATAGATGAATACCAACAACAAGGAATCAATATCGAAATTGTGGACCTTCGCTGCCTAGCACCGTTGGATATGGAAACAATTAAGCAATCTGTAGCAAGAACCAACAAAGTACTGCTCCTGCAAGAGCCTATGACCACACTGGGACCTATGAGTGAAATTTCTTCACTGATTACGGAAGAATGCTTTGAAGAGTTGGATGCGCCGGTCATGCGCTGTTCATCACTGGATATGCCCGTGCCCTTTAGTCCCAAGTTGGAAAAGCATTACCTTGCCAATGATAGGCTTCAAACCACGTTGGATAAATTATTGGCATACTAATCTTTCCAGATAAAAAGATTAAAGTAAAACTATTTTGATTCAAAAATATTAAGAGAGTGCCGACGAAATATCCAGATTCAGACACTCTTCAAACATGGCATCAAACTCATCAATTCGGTTAGACCAATCTAAGTGCTTATTGATCTTCTGAAGTGATGCCTTGGGCAAGGGTTTAGATTCTTCTGTCAACAGATCTTTGAGATAGTGAAAAAGGTCATCCTCGGTATCATACAAAACAGGCGCATGCAAGAGTGGCTTATGAAGGCTTTCAGGAATCAATTCAGGATAGTGCAAACGGTTCGGAACCAGTGGATGGCATCCGCAGTAGATTGCTTCCATAATGGCCACACAAAAGAATTCATAGGTGGCTGTTGATACAACAATATCACCGCTGTGTAATAGTCGACTGTAGTTTTCTCTATCCTCAACATATCCAAAATGAGTAATATGTCGGCCGTACCGTTCCCAGGCTTTTTCAAATTCTTCGGGCTTCTCGTGTTGGGTATCTCCAGCGAGAATCAAATCAAAAGTAAGGTCAATATCATTTAAACGATTCAGAACACGAAAAAACATGGCGGGATTACGATCAAACTGCCAACGTTGATTCCATACAATTACCGGGTTGTCATTGTCGTTACGCTGATCGGGCTGAGCATCGAAGCGTTTTAAATCCAGACCGGGATATAGTACCATACTTTTATTCGCAATTTTATCAACCGGAAAATAGTACTTGTCATCGGGATAGTTCTCTAAAAATTCGGGAAGTGCTTTCAGGAAATCATCCCGATGGAAGTTTGATGAAAAGATAAGTCGATCGGCCGACAGCATACTCAGATAATTGAGGTAGCTGTAGGTTTGATCCCGCTCTTCCCCTTCCGGCATCGGCTGGGTAAACTGATTCTCATGCATATACATAACTTTGGGGATATGAGCAAAACGGGGATTAGTCAGCGAAAGAAACGCCGGCAAATTTGTCATACTGCTCACTAAAAGCAGATCAATTTCCTCTTCGACCTCTTGAGTCATACCTGCCAACACCACCGAATTGCCGTGCATACGCCACTTGCGTCCCTTATAACTCAAGTTTATAGGGATAATATTATGCTGAGAATACTTTTTCAGTCCCTTTAAAAAGGCTTTATGGGAACCACTATAAAACGGTTCTACGGCCAGTATGTTCATATAATTCTTTGAAAATTTTCAAACCTGTTTACACATACAAAATGTAACAAGTTAGTAGCGATTAACTAGCGGAAACGTGCCTCAATATCTTCGAGTGGAATATACTCCAATGTTGGTTTATTTAGCGGATCTTTATAGGGTTCATCGCAAGCAAATAATTGATCAAGTAGGTTTTCCATCTCAAGGTCGGAAAGTTTTTTTCCTTTTGGAATGGCAGTCTTGGATGCAAAAGCAATAGCCAGTTTTCGACGTTCATCAAATTCGAACTTCCCGTCTAGCTGGCGGTACTGCTGCAGCATAGACTTTAATACTGATTGTTCATCACCTACATCAATATCGGCGGGCACCCCACTTATCATAGCCGTATTGCCGCTCATCAGTTGAATGTTAAAGCCCATCCGCTGTATTATGGGATGCAACTCCTCTAGCAGTGAAAATTCTGAGGCAGAAAATTCCATTGTCTGGGCAAAAAGCAGCTGCTGGGTACTTGGAATTGCCGCTTCGGTAGCGCTCAACGCTTTTTCAAAAATAATACGTTTGTGCGCAGCATGCTGATCGATCATACACAGTCCGGAACGCGTTTGTGTTAAGATATAGCGATCGTGCAATTGCCAGAACCCACGATCCCGCATACGTTTGGGGCGATTTTCCTGCTCCGTTTGCCCTTGACTCTTTTGTTCGGGTTGGTCAAAATCATAAAGCTGTTTTGAGAAATTATTTTGATCTCCCTTTTGCGACTTCGGACGATCAAAATTAATACGAGATGGAAATTTTACTGGTTTCTTGTCTCCCCTATTTTGCTGTTTATTCTTTGCGCCACCAAAATTAAAATCAGAAGAAAACCCTTTGGATACTGAAAACCCTGAATCTTGTTCCTCACGATCAGATACATCTGGTACTAAAAACTCTTCGTGCAGCGCTTTTTTAACAACCGATTTCGTCAATTTGATCACACTTCGCTCATCTTCAAACTTCACTTCCTCTTTAGCAGGATGAACATTGACATCTACCTGTTTAGGATCAACTTCCAGAAATATAGCATAAAACGGGTAATCCTTCTCACCGGTCCAAGCATCATAAATACTAAGAATTACATGTGTAAGATAGCGGTGCTGTATCGGACGACCGTTTACAAACAGAAACTGCTCACCACGACTTCGCTTCGTCAGTTTAGGATCTGCTAACACGCCATGAACCGTTAAGTAACTGGTTTCTTCACGAAAATGAATAAGGCTAGCTTTATAGCTTTTGCCAAACATATCGGTAATGCGATCTTTGATACCCTGCTCTTTGGGCAGGTCATAGATGGTATCCGTGTCGGCAATAAGGGTAAAACCTAAATCAGGATTAGCAAGAGCCGCCTGCTGTACTGTCTTAAGGATATGTCGAAATTCAGTAGCATCAGTCTTCAAAAACTGCCGGCGGGCCCGCACGTTGTAAAAGAGATTGCGGACTGCTACTGAGGTTCCATTTTCTACAGCTGCGGGTTCAAAAGATCTTTCCTCTCCGCCCCATATTTCGTATTTCCACCCCATCTCATCACCGTGACGCTTGGTTTTAAGGGTAACCTGTGAAACGGAAGCAATAGATGCCATAGCCTCCCCACGAAAACCCAGCGTTCGGACTCTAAACAAATCATTTACATCCTGGATTTTAGAAGTGGCATGTTGCTCAAAGCAGAGTCTGACGTCTTCCTTCCCCATCCCACACCCGTTATCAACAACCTGGATGAGTGTTCGTCCAGCATTTTGAATCACAATTTTCAAATGGTCTGCACCAGCATCAATGGCATTATCCAAAAGTTCTTTTACGACCGAACTGGGTCGCTGGATAACCTCACCAGCTGCTATTTTATTGGATATTTCGGGTGGAAGTTCTCGTA
>JBEPWP010000190.1:0-4409 GCA_041642355.1 Fodinibius sp.
AGTATCACTGCTCTTGAAAACCAGATGCTTTTGGTAACACTCGATAAACCCACCGAGCTTCGCCATGACAATCCTGCTGTTGATGATGTTATTCCGCTGGAACTGTTTTCACGGTACGGCTATTCGGCTCAAAATTATGAAAACTCCAATCCGCTACCTGATGCTACCAGTAATATTAAAGTGCAACCCAATCCCGAACCCGGCCCGTGGAATTCCATCTATATTTTTATGTACGGTTCGGTAGATATTGGCGATGTCCAGGATGGCACCTACGCCAACGAAATCGTGCTAAATGTGGAGTACATTTAACACTGTTATTCCAAGCAAAGTAATTCGAAGTCGAGAAATATAACATGCTGAATCATGGAATAATGACCCAACCTGTCATACCGAGTGGAGTGTAACGGAGGCGGTCAAAATGACCCTTTAAATTGTTTCCCTCCTGACATGTTAAGCGGCAACGAAGCCGAGCCGAGATAGCTTATCCTATCTCACTCAACAATTTCTAGCCATGCGTAATCTTTCCACTTAATCCTGTGGCCTTCGTTTGAGATAATTAATTCATCTCAATTCTCTCTGTTAGTTAGCTGTAAACTACCCACCAGTTACCACTTAATTTCTTCACCCATCAACAACCTATTGCCAATGAATATTAACGATTTATAATTTGTGAAACAGCGGCTATCTATTAGTTTATGATCGGAAATTAAAGCCCCCTAAATGGCTTATACGCTATGTATTTCTTGTTTTTTATCATCTATGACAACCACTACTTGCAACATATTTATGAGCCGATTAGGGTAACAATATTAAAACGCTTTAATGCAGATTATAAGGCTCTTAATTAATAGAACTTAATTTTAAGGCTCTCCAAATCTGCTTAATTTCGAAGTGAAACAAAGAAACTAAACGGTTATTACTCGCAACAAAACAAAAATTATTATGAAACGGTCAATCTCTCTACTCTCGGTTTTAGCTTTCGTTTTAGCATTTAGCGGAAGCGTATTTGGACAAGATGTTGTGAACACCTCTGCAACAGTTGTTCAAGATATAAATTATACCAAAGAAACTGATCTCGATTTTGGAATTTTCCAAACCAGTTTTTCCAGTACAGCCACTATCGATCCACAAGGCAACTCTGACAGCAACGTAAATGGTACCCGCGGCAACGATTACAATGCCGGCAAAGTATTTATTTCAGGTGCTAACAATCAAACAGTAACGGTTTCCCTGAGTCAAACCTCTATTCAATTAAATGCAGAAAATATTACCACTAACGACAATTTTACGTTAACTCCTATTACAATGTCTCACACAACTGGACAAAACGGAAGTAACGGAGGAGGGAACACTCTATCCGATGGAGGTGAAGTAGGTCTCGATGGCAGTGGTGATGCAACCGTATGGATCGGAGGCGATTTAAAAGCTAACGATGACGGTGGTGATGGCATGGATCCTGATACTTATTCCAATAATTCAGATCTTACCTTAACAATCGATTATGCAGTAATGTAACCTATTTAACAATTTATTTTAAAAAAAGCTTCAGAGATCACATCACTCTGGAGCTTTTTTTATACAAACGAACTTTCTATATATTGTAGCTGACTTATCGGGATCAAATATTATCTACCATGACATTATTGAAATCTAACGACCTTAAAAAAGCTACAGTATTTTTTGTTTTCTGTTTTAGTCTGTTCTTTGCTACCCAATCATTTGCGCAGGTCAGCATCGCTCCAACTTCCCTATTTTTTGACAATCAACAACGTTTTGGATCACTAACCATCAGTAATGGTGGAGAACAGGCGCAGGAAATTTCCATCAGTACCGAGTTCGGTTATCCGACCACTCAAAATGGGAACATTACGGTGGTAAATGATTCGGTAATGGCCGAGCAAAAATCAATTGCGGACTGGGTTAAAGTATTTCCCCAGAATTTTACGCTACAGCCCAATCAGCGCCAGACAGTTCGTTTTGTAGCACGTCCGCCCAACAGTTTAGATCCCGGTGGATACTGGTCGCGCGTGCGCATTCGTTCGAATCCTGTATCTCCTCCAATCGAATCGGTTGAAGAAGGTCAGGTAGGAGCCCAAATTAATCTGGTTGTCAACCAGGTTATCGCCGCGCATTATCGCACCCAAAATGCTGAAACAGGGGTAAAAGTTTCTTCCGTCGATTTTAATCAGGAAAATAACACCGGTCAAATCGCCGTAGGTATGGAGCAAACGGGTAATGCTCCTTTTGTGGGTTCAATCAGCTTAAACGTTACAAACAGTAGCGGTGAAACGGTTTACGAGACTACCACAACCAATTCGGTATATACCACCATTACACGGAACTTTAACTTTGACCTGTCCGACCTTGATCCCGGACAGTATACCATTTCCGGTGAGCTTACATCGCAACGTCGGGATATCAGCCAGGACAAACTTTTGCAAATTACGCCTGTTTCCTTCAAAAAGCAGATAACGATTGAGTGAGCAACCGATGGCTATTAATTAAAACGATTACGCTAGCGGCAACAGTTTGGCTGCTGTTTGCCCTTGCATCGGTAGCTCAGGCTCAACAAAGTGACGAAGGCACCGAAGTATATCTCACCTTTCAATATCGCGGCGTAGTCAGTAATTATGTTACGGCCTACTATAAGGATGACCAGTTCTATCTGCCGGTCAGTGAGTTATTCTCACTCCTTCAAGTAAACCATTCCGTCGACCAGGGAAACCTTTCCATTTCGGGCGTATACCTTGGAGAAAGCGAGTACCAGATAGACTTTAGCAATCAAATTGCCCAAGCCGAAAATACCCAGCTAGAGCTACGGGCCGAAGATTTCCTTATTAAAGATATCGATTATTTTCTGAGGCCGGAGATCTTTGAAGAACTATTCGGTCTCACCTTTTCCACCAATTTTAATAATCTCACGCTCGACCTGGAAACATCTGATAAAATGCCGGTGGTGGCGGCCTACGAGCGTGAGCAGCAACGTAAACGGTTAGACCGCGACGAGCCGCTATTTGACCGGAGTTATTATCCCCTACAGTACGATCGAAACTATCAGACGCTCAACGGGGCATTTCTCGATTATAATCTATCGGCTGTCTATTCTAATAATTCCCAGCTTTTTACCTTTAGCAACAGTCTTGGTGCAGAGGTTATAGCCGGTGACGTGCAGGGAAATATTTTTGGGGCTTTTTCTGATCAGCAGAGCCAACTGACTACCCAGGGATTACGCTGGCGTTATGTACAGCGGGATAATGATTATTTTAGCAGTGTTATTGCCGGACAAACGAATTCCGAAGGGATAAGCAGTCGAGCTATTACGGGTGTCAAAATATCCAACAAACCCATAGAGCCGCGCCGTCTTTTTGATCGCTATCCCATTGAGGGTAACGTACCGGCTCAATCCGAGGTGGAATTATATCTCAACAACCGCCTGGTCGATTTCCAGGAAGCTGATGAGTCCGGTAACTATCGCTTTCTGGTCCCTTTAACCTATGGCAGCACTGATTATTCCGTCCAAATATATACGCCATCAGGCCGGTCGATGCAACGCAGCTCTCGCATTCAAGTTCCTTTTGATTATCTACCTCCGGGAGAACTGGATTACAGTCTTAGTGGTGGTCAGCTGGAGAATCCCATCCTTGGATCCAGTGAACGCGGATATATGGGAGAAGCCAGCCTTTCGGCGGGAATCACCAACTGGCTTACGGCTTCTGGATCTACCGAGTACTTGACTAACTATCACGGCTCACTACCTTCGTTTACCGGTACGCTTAATGCGCGTTTGCTATCGAAATACCTTGTTAGTGCCAGTGCAAACTCCGAAAACTTCTATCGATTCTCCTCCAGCGTAGTATATGGAAGCGGAGCCAGCTGGAATGTATCTTATGATTATAATCCCGGGGAAAGTCGACTCTATAATACGGGTGGCAGTGATCACCTCGGTCGGGCATCTCTTTTTACCCCTTTTCAGATCGGCGAAGTTCCCCTTAATATTCGATGGTCATCAACCTATCAAACCCGAGGGAGTTCTGACCTTATTCGCTACCGTGCCGATTTAAGCTCGCGTCTGGGACGCCTCAATATTCGGCTGGGATATCAGGATCAGCAATCGGGAACCATTCAATGGGAAACTACGTCATCATCTCGCATCACAAACTCCTATACCTACTCGCTGGGTCGCTTTAATGATATTCCCGCTCTTCTTCGAGGTATGTTTATCCGCGGACAACTTTCCTACCTGCCTGGCCTTCAGGAACTGGAAGAAATGGAGTTCCAACTATCCAGAGATCTCTTTCAAACGGGACGACTACAGTTAACTTATGGACGTAATTTTCTAGGTCGATTTAATTCGTTAAGCCTCAACGTGACCGTGGACTTCAATAAAGTGCGTAGTAATACCTCTGCTC